>NZ_DDDQ01000061.1:0-1130 GCF_002336325.1 Roseivirga sp. UBA1976
TTTATCTCCCTTAGGTCCTTGTGGGCCGGCATCACCTTTTTCCCCTTTGTCACCTTTAGGTCCCTGGGTTCCTTGTTCGCCCTGATCGCCCTTGTCGCCTTTAAGCCCCTGAACTCCCTGAGGCCCAATAAGGGAAGTTCCGCTGCCCCAACTGCCTGCTGATTTAGGGCCGAAGAGTTGGTAAGAGGAGGTGTTGAGATAGAAGTCTCCGTCTGCACCAACGGAGGAGTCTGGGTTACTGGTTCCTGCGTGAAATTTCTGCTGATACAGGTATTGACTTAAATCCACGCTTCCACCTTGTTCTAATGAGAGAATACCGGTTTGTGCATCGAAAGACAGTTGTTGGTATTGCCCTACCTGCACCGATCCGTTGCTCTTAAGGGCTGTCCAACCGGTGGGGGAGTAATAGTAAAAACCAGCCTCACCATCGGTTTGAAAAATGAGCAAACCCAAGGCAGGATTTTTAATATTGTCTCTTTGCTTGAGGGAAATGCGTGGTACCAAAAGTCCCTGACTGTCTGATTTCAGTTCTAAAATGGCACTTTCATCAGGTTTGAAGTCTGTTTTTCCGATTCCCACCGACTGCGCATTTGCCAAATTGATACAGGTCCAGAAAATGACCGTAGTGAGTAGTGTAGTTTTCCATCGCATAACCATAATGTTTAGGCTAGTTGTTGTTTTAAACTGATCTGTTTTATGTGTGTCGCGGTGGGGTCTTGCATTTGGCAAAGGCCATTGAATTGGGCTCCTTGCCTGATTGAGAGTTTGTTGGTGATTAGTTCACCATCGGCCAGAGCATGGCTTTCTAACAGGGTTTCTCCCTGAATTTGAGCTTTTCCTTGCCATTGACCATTAATAATAAGTCGCTCTGCTTTTATTTCGCCTAAGACTATAGAGCCTTTGGTGGTTTCTACCGAGCTTTCTGAACTTATTGTGCCGTGAAATGAACCACTAATAACCAGAGGAGAGTTTGTTTTGAGGTGTCCTTCTAAATGAGTACCCGCATCAATACGATTGATTGTTGGGTGGTTGTTCCTGTTTTGGTTAACTCTCATACGTTTAGCAGTTTTTTGGCTTAATAAACTTAGAGAGCTTGCAGTTCTTACTTCTGCAAATTTTACGCATTCAGT
>NZ_DDDQ01000061.1:1425-2329 GCF_002336325.1 Roseivirga sp. UBA1976
TTCTGCAAATTTTACGCATTCAGTGGATTAGGTAATTCACCTAGCTGGACGGCCTAAACGCGCAAACCACTTATAACATTTCAGTACCGCTCAAGTTTGAGTCTGTTTAAATACGTATTGCCTTTCTGTTAATTCAGTACTTGAATTTTTATCAAAAAGAAACTCTATGAAACACAACTTACAGAAGCTTAGCCTTTTGGTAGGGATGTTTTGTATGGTTGCTATGGCATGGGCTCAGGAGTATACAACACTACCCCAACAGGCTCAAAGGCTGCGTAATCTTGCAAACTCTTCCAATATGGCTTCACTGAAATCGCTCACCAAAACTCTTGGGGGCAAAGACATTTGGATGCTCACGTTGGGTAAGGGCGATGCGGAAAGCAAGCCTGCCATTGCGGTAGTGGGGGGTGTAGAAGGTAGTCACCTGCTGAGTGTAGAAATGGCTCTTCGGTTTGCCGAAGGTATAATTTCAGATCATTCTGATGTACTTGATAACACGACCTTCTATGTCTTTCCTAACATGAGCCCCGATGCATATGAACAATATTTTGCAGCTCTTAAGTGGGAAAGAAGTGGTAATGCCAGGCCTACAGATGATGATCGGGACGGACGATTGAATGAAGATCCGTTTGATGATTTGGATGGTAATGGAATGATTACCTGGATGAGAGTTGAAGACCCTACAGGCGACTGGATTACACACCCGGCCGATAGTAGAATAATGATTAAAGCCGATCGCTCAAAAGGTGAAAAAGGTATGTACAAAGTCTTTACTGAAGGTAGAGATAATGACCTTGACGGTACCTTCAATGAAGATGGGGAAGGTGGAATACACTTCCGAAAAAACCTTACTTATGAGTACCCTTACTTTGTGGCAGGTTCCGGAGAGCACTCCGTGTCTGAG
>NZ_DDDQ01000061.1:2634-5546 GCF_002336325.1 Roseivirga sp. UBA1976
CGTCTGAGTTGGAAAACAGGGCCTTGCTGGATATGCTCTATACCAAGTGGAATCTTTACGGAGTGTTTACTTTCGGTCCCGGTAACAACCTTTCGAGTCCCTGGAGATACAACAGAGCCGGAGCCTCTAAGCGTGTAGTTACGAGCATTTTGAACGATGATGCAGGGCTGAACAAGTACCTGTCTGATATTTACAATGAGACAGTTTCCATGAAAAACGCACCGGACTCCGGAGAGCAAGGAGGCGATTTCCTTCAGTGGGCATATTTTCACTTTGGACGCCTGAGCGTGGGTACTCCCGGCTGGTGGGTGCCCACGGTAAAAGATGAAGAAGGGCAAGCTGCTAACAAAGACAAAAACCGAGAGGTAAATTTCCTGAGATGGGCAGAGCAGGAGGGGCTTACCAATTACTGGGTAGACTGGAAAGAGGTAAACCACCCGGATTTTCCTAATCAAAAGGTAGAGGTAGGTGGAATAGCACCTTTCGTGATGAATAATCCTCCATTGGCCAAAATTGGCGATGCAGCAAGAAACCACACCGACTTTATAGTGAAAATGGCCAAAATGCAGGCCAATGTTCAGCTGGTAAATCTTAAAACGGAAGCCGTTGGTAAGGGAATGACCCGAATCACCGTAGATGTGTATAATGGAGGAACCCTACCCACTCATACCGAAATGGGTACCCGCTCCAGATGGTTGCAGCCAGTGAAGGTAGAGTTGAGCCTTGGTAACGGACAAGAGTTGATTTCCGGAAGAAAAATTCAAACACTCAGAAGCCTGGATGGTGATGCATCTGTGCAGTTTACCTGGTTGGTAAAAGGAAGTGGTACTGTCAAAATTCAGGCAGGTGCCTCACATGCCGGAGTAGATAGCCAAACTGTAAACCTTAAATAAGAGAACTGATGAAAAGATATATATCAAAAATATTTGCTGGTTTAGTTCTGGTAGGCTTAGCGCTACCCGGTATCAGTTTTGGACAGAATGCGGACGAAGTGTTCCGTGCTGCAGGTTCCCCCCACAACCCTAAGGTTAATATTGCCTTTAACCGATACTACACGGCCGAAGGCTTAGCCGAGCTTTCTAAAAAAATAGCCGATGCTCACCCTGATTTGGTAAAGCGAATATCGATTGGTAAGTCGTATGAGGGCAGAGACATATGGATGTTGCAGGTTACCAACTTTAAGAAAGGTAACCCTGAAAGAAAACCTGCATTTTATGTCGATGGAAACATTCACTCCAATGAGATTCAGGGAGCAGAAATCTGTATTTATACGGCCTGGTACCTAACCGAAAACTTTGGCGATGTAGACTACATTACCGAGGTACTGGACGACCGTATTTTCTACATAGTGCCTACTATTAACCCCGATGCCCGAAACAATTACATGAAAGAGGCCAATACGGGAAGTTCTCCTCGTTCGGGAATGATGCCATTTGATGATGATCGCGATGGTTTGGTAGATGAAGATGGTCTTGATGATTTGGATGGAGATGGTTCGGTAACGAGCATGCGAAGAAAAAGCGATTATGGAGACTTTATTATTGATCCGCTCGATCCGCGTAAAATGATTCAGATTGGGCCAGACGATGTAACTACCGCTCAGCGCTATGAGTTGCTAGGATCAGAAGGTATAGATAATGATGGTGACGGTCGAGTAAATGAAGACAGACCCGGTTATTATGATCCTAACAGGGATTGGGCCTGGAAATGGCAGCCCGATTATATTCAGGGAGGTGCATTAAAGTATCCGTTTAGTGTACCGGCCAACCGTGCTGTGGCCGATTTCGTATTGGCACATCCCAACATTGCCGGTGCTCAGAGTTTCCATAACTCAGGAGGAATGATTTTGAGAGGGCCTGGTGCCGAAGAAGATCTGGCGACTTATAATCGTGCCGACCTTCGAATTTATGATGCCATTGGTGAAAAAGGAGAGAAGATGCTCCCCGGTTACCGTTACCTAACGGTATATAAAGACTTGTACTCAGTTTTTGGCGGTGAACTCGATTGGTTCTACGGAAGCAGAGGTATTTACACCTTCACCAATGAGATATTCTCAAGCTTTGCCTACTATAAGAATGAGCGTCCGGACAGAAATCAGAGCTATGATTTCGACCGGGAGTTGTTGGCCAACGATGCATTTACCCCCTGGGCTCCATATAATCACCCAACCTATGGAGAAATTGAGATAGGCGGGTTTAAGAAAAACTTCGGTAGGGCCACTCCGGGATTCATGCTGGAAGAAGAGCTTCACCGAAACATGGCCTTTGCACTTTACCATGCCCATCATATGCCTAAGCTGAGTATTGATAAGGTAATGGAAAAAGACCTGGGTGGTGGATTAAGGGAAGTTACCGCCATTATTAAAAATGAGCGCCTAATGCCTACCCATGCTTCGCAAGACCTCAAGTATAAGATTGAGCGTCCGGACTACATTTCGATTGATGGTGTAAGTGTGCAGGCCGGAATGATTGTAGAAGACCTGGATCTTGGAATTACAACTGAGCAGAAGGTGAATCCTGCCAAGTTGGAAGTGGCCAATATTCCTGGAAATGGTACCGTTATCGTACGATGGATTGTAAGTGGTAGAGGCACACCAAAAATCACTGTAGACAGTGCTAAAGGTGGGCTGATAACCCGATAGTCATAGTTAGTTAATTTAAATGTGAAAAGCCGGCTTCGAAAGGAGTCGGTTTTTTTATGAAATAGGGTTACTCATTTAGATCGCATTTGTTAGACCCGGTATACTAGCCATAAGCTGTGCTTTCATAGCTCCTAATAAACCCGTTGGTGAACTGACGCCAATGGTAGCAAGGTGTAGAAACATATACCATGTAGCTCAGGTAAGTGTATTCCATAATAGGCGTACTTACGTAAGTCGCAAGAAGTGCTTTCTGAACCTTGCCTCCATTTGT
>NZ_DDDQ01000016.1:0-18937 GCF_002336325.1 Roseivirga sp. UBA1976
ACAGAATACGTGAGATGCTGAAGGAGAAAGCTCCTGCAATGTCAGGTGAGAACAATATGGTAGAGGCCGATGAAACCTACATAGGCGGAAGGGAGACCAACAAGCACTTCAGGCATAGGCGTTCAAGGGAAAACAAGCTCCTGAGAAATGATGGCAAGCCATACAAGGAGAAGAAAATTGTCCTGGGGCTTATCGAACGGTCTGGAAAGGTTGTTTTAAGGCACGTCCCCAACGCCACAAAGGAGAATATGGTTTCATTCATCGAACAGCACGTACCCGAAGGGGCTAGGTTGAACACCGATGAGTTCAAGGGCTACAGTGGGTTGGGCAAGTGGTACAACCACGAAACAATCAATCACTCACTTTCGGTCTACGTTGACGGGGAGGTTCATACTAATACAATTGAGAACTTTTGGAGCGTACTTAAAAGAGGCCTATACGGAATATATCATCAGGTTAGCGATAAACACCTAGAGAGATACCTTGATGAGTTTGCTGCAAGGTTCAATGAAAGAGCCTCCACACCCAGAGAAAAGTTCAATAAGTTCTTGAGGGAAAGCGAAAGCTATTTGTCTTATGATGAATTAACAGCATAAATATGGAGGATTTGTTATTACAATATCAAAAAGAGTCTTTGAATCATCCTTATAGAAACAGGCAGGAGAAAATTGAAGAAGAACACAGATGGTGGAAACGTCTTTGTGAAAAACTGAATTGGAACTACCCTGATGAAGATGGTTCATTTGAAGCTAGAATGTACAAGAATAAGTTTCTTGTTAGATTAGAATATCTCAATAGTGAAGAATATTGGGAACATAACATTAGATGACTACCCTTTTGTAATAGGGGTAGTCTTTTTATATAACTTTAAACTATGTCGAAGAAACAGAAACAGAAAGAAACACAGAAGAATAAGCAGGACAAGTTACAGATAAAAGGAAGTCTTGATGATGTTCTTAAAGTATCTGTAAGCAAGGAAAAGAAAGAGGGGAAGAAGAAGTAGTTATAAAAATTTTATTACTAATAATTTAAAATAATTTTTTAAATAACTAACTTTAAGACATCTAATAGATAGAGATACTACTGGTATTGATACTATTGGAAGAGATATAGAAAATGAGAAGAGGAAAGGTTTGGAAGCTTTCCTCACACAATTCGATGAAACACCCTTGATAAGTTTTGGAAGCTTATCAAGTCTCGCGGAGTTCAAAGAATCGCTCTCGTTTTCTGTATCTCAAATATAATGAAAAGATTTCTTAAATGTGTTGCAGGTTCAACACCTTACCTCAAGAAATTTTCCTTCGAATATTCTTATCAACAAAATTATCCACATACGTTTTTGGCCGTACAGCTAACAGACCCAGAGGGAGATCAACGACTGGTCGTTTATTAGCTAATGTGAATACGCTCTTTTACAAAACAGCCGAGGCTGATAGTTAACTCTATCATTTTCCTGTTAAGTGTTTTTGCGCACTTGGTCAGAGGTGATTGTCGTTTAGAAAAAGGAGATAATTGCGTCTCGGGCGAGTTAGCTTAAAATCTCAGCCCTTTATGTATATAAACGCCAGTAAAGGCATAGAGAAATGAGTTTTTGGTTATACATGAGTTGGGAATGTATTCATTGATGGCCGAGACTATATCGCTCCATGAGTTTTTGCAGAGCAGGCGAATCTTCAATGAGTGAATGCTCCAGAGCCGATTCTATGTGCTTTAAGTATTGCTGATTCAGCTTGGTGTCTTTGAGCCAGTAAGAGGCCTTAAGTAACTCTATATAAGCTCCCGGCCGGCTCGGAAACAGTTCGTTGGCTAGTTTCAGATAGGGCAAACCATCTTCAATTTGTCCTGTCCACGTTCGGTCTCTCCCCAATAGAAATAATGGGTCAAAACTCACAAAGCCGGCATCTTTGGCCAATTGTGTTTGCAGAAGCTCTTTGAGCCCACTCCAGCCTAGCTGCTCTTTGAGTTTCACGATTTCCTCCTTTTGAAGAGGAGGGGGCAGCGGAGGGAAGTGGGTGAGTTTATCCGGCTTCCGAATAAAGCCAAAAGGCTCCATTATAGTGTCGTTGAGTGAATTGTTGAGGGCTTCTGTGAGTGTCACCTTTAGTTGCAGCAAATGTTGCGAAGCTTCGGCCATATGGGCACTGCGGTACTGGTTAATGGCATGTGGGTATTGAAATAAACCATGAGTGGCCAGGCTGTCAGCCAGGCGAATCCAGTACTGGTTGGCATAGCGGAATGTGCTTTGAAACGAACTATCGATGCGGCTGGTATCTGGCCCATGCACCATAACATAAGGTATGTTGAGTTTTTGAATTTGATAGTGCAGGGGGAAGAGCTCTTGAAAATGTTTGGTACTGCCTTTCCAGGTTTCTGTACCGTCAAATGAAATAATACCGTCCAATATGCCGGTGGCCTGTTGTAGCGCGAAGATAACAGCCCCTCCATAACCACTGCCCAAACCTAATAGGCTCTTGTATTTCAACCCCAAATGTGCGGTTATAAAGCGCAGACCAAAAAGCAAATCTTCAACAGAGCTAAGTTCCTGATAAGGCATATCCAGACCATCCACAGCCAAAACAATAAAACCCTTCTGCGCCATTGCTTCGTGGAAGGCCCACTGAGCCTTCACATGCCCTGAATGAATTAAAAGAGGAAAAGCCGATTCTATGGGGTGGGCATTCTTAATGGCCAGCGATTTTTCTTCAAAAAGGCTACGGGCCGAGGTCAGGGGGAGTGAGGAGAGCAGGCGCTCCTCTTGCTGTGTACGGCTAGCAGCATCGGGTACTTTTTGTTGCAGAAACTCTTCTACCGCCCAATGGTAGTCTTTATGACTCATGTATTCAGGTTGGGTAGAAGCAATGGCCGGATACCAAACATGAATGAGCAACTTACGGTAACGCTGCTCGGGTGATTCTTTCAAATAATTGTGGAGTGAATTTTCCTGACGAAGCGAATCGACCCATTCAATGGCCCGGTAACCAACGGGATAATGACCTTGAGCATTTAGGGTTGAGAGCGCGGAAGGGCCAAGGGTAATAAGCACTAGAAAGACGCTGATACTTCTTTTCATATCGGTTTAGGGCTATTGTTTCTTAATGCATCGGCAGTTAATGAGCATGTCTGAAGTTGCACTGATGTAGGTTGGCTCTATGGTTGTGCTGTCTTTACCCTGATGGTAGAGATGAAGGCCTATGATTTTAAGGCCGTTGTATGGTTGACTTTCGGGGGCAGGGTTGTTCCAGACCGTATCTGTGCGGCTCAGCCAAACTTCCATGGAGCCTCGGGCACGCAGGGGAGTTTCGTTTTCAGCAAGGTAAATGCCCGCCATTTCTATGTTCAAAGGATCCAAAACCTGGCGATGAACCCGTTTGCCTCCCCGGCTATTGGCCTCGCCTTCTAATCCTGCAATCAAGTCTAACAAGTGGGCGAAGGAGGGCAATTGCCAGCCTTCCGGGCAAATTTTGGCAGTGTCGGCCCAGTGGTAAAAAAGTCCCAGGGTGTGGCAGTCAGTTTCCACCGGGCAAAGTGCCGAGACTTCAGAGCCTTGGTAGGAAACATTTCTGGTAAACCATTCCTGCCCATTCAAGGGCAAAGTGGGGTATTCCTGTCCATCTCGTGAGTCGAGAGCTATGCCTTGCGCCTGAACAGATGAGGCCAGGAGCAACCCTGAAAACACAAGCATCCACTTACTTTTCATGGAGTGCAGGGTTTAGTGAAATTGGGTTAATCAGGTAGCCATCGTGCAGCGACTTATCGTTAGCCGGGGTGCCGGTGAGTGAAATTTCCTCACCATTGAGGTAGAAGCGAATACCATAGGTGTCTTCTTTCAGCGAACCAAAACTCACCACGAGTTGGGTGTTTTTGTCAAAGTGTTGATTGGAAATAACCATTTCGAACTCCCTGTAAGAGCCCATGGTCCAGGTGTTGGCCGTCCAGCCAAAACGTTCATAAAACTCTTCAATAGTATTGACTCCATTCGGATGTTTCTCGTCCCATGAAGCCGGGTCACGATAAATCCATTCGAAGTTTTCCGTTGGTGTGGTTAGTTGTTGGCCGGACCGTTTGTAATCTGCCTGACCCAGAGCGGCTGAGGCATGAAGTATCTTCAGTGAATCATTATTTACCAAATAGGCATTGAGTATGGTGAAGTTGTTGGATCGTATCCCTATGTAGGTGAAGTCGGTCGATTTTTTCACTACATAAAGTGGGGATCGGCTCACTTCCCTCATATAAGTGGTATCGCGAATTTCGTGTATCGAGACACTGCCATCAATGGAGTAGTTTTCCGGTAAGTGCTGTAGGGAGGTCCAGCGAGGCCCTGAGTTAAGTGAAATGGAGTCGATAAGTCCGTTTTTGCCGGTCACAAATAAAGTATTGCTCACCAGCAAGGCATCGTGCAGGTGAGGCCATTCATTGGGCAATACGGACCAGGTATTGCCTTCATCTCTGGTTCTGAAAACAAGGGCTTTTGGGCTGTCTTCGTCCAGAGTTCCGCCAATTACAAAACCATCGTTGGCATTCTGAAAAAGTACTTTTCGGAGCACCCACCGGTCGTCCGGCTTAAAACCCGGAAGCAAAGCATTTTCCCAGGTATTTCCTCCATCCTCCGAATGCTGTACCACCCAGTTGTTATTCACCTTTCTGGTCTTCCAAATCTGCCGGTCGTTCAGGTAGAACATCCCGTTCATGTAGGCCGGAGACCCGGCTCTATAATCTTCGGTATTAAGCAACTGACGACTAATCTGATTCCAGGTTTTTCCACCATCGGTAGTGGTAAAAGCTATGGGTGAAAATGAAGGTTTTTCAGCCGATGGCTCGGTGCTAAATCCTGAGATGTAGCCGTTCTGTGCATCTTTAAAGTGCATGTCGTAGTAAGCCACAAAAACCCCTTTCGGTTGCTGGTTCTTGCCTGGAATGTTTCGGTAATGTTCCTTAATTCGGCCGGGAACCAATGGGCTTATTTCGGTCCAGTGGTTTCCGCCATCGGTTGTTTTATAAACATAGCCGTAGTCTCCGCATACATAGCCTGTCAGGGAATCCGTAAACTGTATGTCTTCAAAGAACTCTGCTCCTAAATGGGCTTTTTGTTGCCATGACCTACCGAGGTCATTGCTGGCAAAAATATGGCCCCCACCATAGTCTACAGCCCAAAAGGAACCGTTTGACAGGGTAAGCTTATGCAAGGTAGTGCCTTCGGGTAGTCCGCTGAGTTGTTTGGCCTTAATGGGTAAGTAGAATAGGTGTAAACAAAAGAGCAAGGCAAAAATTCTCATGGTTTAAAAGTTTAGCGTGGTCCAGTTAATGGTTTGTTTTCGGGTTGAATTGACCGGGAAGATCACTGGTTGAAAACCTTCCGGCCCAATCATATTGCGGATTTCTATGCGCCATAGGGCATTGTTTAAGTCGAAGTGCTTTTTGCTAAACTGAAACTCCATGCCATCATAGGCTATGTAGCTGCTGGAGTAAGGGTTGACCTCCGGCATACTGTCTCGGGCAAGCTGCATTTTTTTCCTGTCGAAGCGCACGGTGTTGGCCGTCCAGCCAACCGTGTACCCCCAGAGAGTGGGTGGTTCGGTGTCTGTCCAGGTGCTGTCTGGCAATGAGCGTGCACCGAGTTGGGAAGATGCGTGAATATTGAGCAAACCGGAGGCTTGTTGTATAAACACATCGACATACAAGGGTTTAGTTAGCTTACTTTTTACGGCCACATAGTAGTAGTACTCATCCGACTTTGAATAAATGCTATTGAGCGAGTCAAGGGTTACAACGTGGGCATCGGCCCATTCCGTAGTGCTAATTTGCCCATCAATCATAACGGGCCGGCTAAGATCTCCGCTGCAGCCTTGAAGGAGTTGAAAAATTGAGATGGTGCTCAAAAGTAGCCTACTCATTAAACATCGCTTTTAGTGACTCTCTGTATATGTTCAGCCGTTGTTGGTTTTCATATGATCCGCTGTTTACCAGCAGAATAAACGTGGCATCGTGCTCAGGAAAGTATTGGGCAATGGTTAGAAAACCATCGATACCTCCCGTATGACCGCTGGAATTGCCATAGGGGGTGTGGTTGTGTTCTAGCCCCAGACCATTTTGGAAATGGCCAAAATCCTCATCTACCCAATCGGAAGGTAAGTCTTTATAGGCAGTCATTTCTGCTAATGATTGCTCACTAATGATGTCGCCCTTGAGCAATTTTTCGAAAAATAACCCCAGATCGTAAGCATTTATGGCTATGCCTCCATCGGCTGTGTTTAGCTCATCTCTGTAGAGAAACTCACTTTCTACATACTGACCGTTGCCGTAAATATCTACATAGCCTTTTACAGTGCCCGGTGGAATGGGCCGGGTGGTGCTGTAGTATGCACTAGAAAGCCCGGCCGGGATAAAGATTTTTTGCTCGTAGGCTTCTTGAAGCGATAGCCCTGAGGCTTTTTCTATGATCATGCCCAATAGCAGGTAATTGGTATTGGAGTAGTAGTAGGTTTCTCCAATGGCATTGGTGGCTTTTTTGCCGAAAGCATAGGCCAATACTTCTTCCTGAGTCCAGCCGTTGTCTTCGCGGTTAATCCGATCCAATTCAAATTGCAGGGTATAATAATCGGGAATACCACTGGTGTGGCTCAATAAATGGCGCAAAGTACTACCCTTCACGTTCTCGAGTTTCTCGGCTATTTTGCCATCCACCCATTCCGTTACGGGGTCGTCCAATGATAATAGGCCATCATCTTTAAGGGCCATTATGGTGGCGGCTGTAAACGATTTGCTGATGCTGGCAATCAGAAAGGGACTACAAGGAGCCACATCGATTCCCGAAGCAATATCGGCCTTGCCACTGGCTCCAATCCACACGCCATCACTGTCTTTAATCATCATGGCAGCACCCACAATTCCTGCTTCCCGGTTTCTGTCCAGAATCTCCTGATAAACCGCTGCCCTGGGATGATTTTGGCTGGAATCGTTGAAGTTGAACGAGCAGCTATAGTAGCTTTCGGGGTATATATCGGGATTGGCGCAAGCCCACAAAAGAACTATGAAAAGGGTCGGAAGTAAATAGGTTCGGTTCATTTCTGCTGAAGTTTTATGTGAGTACCTGCTTTCAGAAATGAGTGTACCATTACGGGGATACCATTGGCAAACGGAGTTTCAATGGCGAAATCCTGGCGTATGAATGGCTCCCAGGCCGATGAGTTCCGATAAGTGAAACCCAGGCCCGCATTGGCCAGCAAGTGAGGGCGGCCCGTTTGTTTTATGCTTTCAAAGGTGCCACTATCGGGGTTTAGCTCATACACTTTACCGGGGTAGAACACGTGCATGTATCCTGCTCCATAATAGACATCGGCTGTAAACGAGTCGCTAATCTTAAAACTCACTGCCCATTCGGCCTTCAGGTAGAAGGCGTTTTCTACTTTGCGGTGAAAATACCAACCCAATTGCAGGTTCATGTTACTGAGCCTGTTGGTGTGTTTTTTTTCATTGAGCTCGTAGCTCATTTCCATACCCGGGTGCAGTGGCGTAAACCGTGTAAACGGAAAGGCCATACTCTCAGTCATGGCAGCAATAGATATGCGTTGGTTGTTTTGAGCTTTTGCAACTTGCATAGAAAGACCTATGAAGATGAATAGTAATAGTCCTCTCATAAATGGGGTTATTTTTCCTTCTTAAATGTTAATAGTACTTCCAGTTGACCGTGCCACTCGGGTTTTTGACCATTGGGGTAGGTCTCATCGTAAAGTTTCAGACTTAGTGTATCCTGGGTTATTGTAAAAGCATAGTATTGTCGGCCACCTTCAAAACCGGGTACCTTGGCTATGTCCGGAACCGCCAGAAATACATGTTCGTCCATGAGGCTATAGGGGCCACTGTTAAATACTATATTTCTGAAAGCTGTTATGGTTTCCTTGTCGCTTGGGGCAGATAAAGCAGAAAATGCTTTTCGGGCTTTGGCGGTTGGGGTGTACACAATGCTATAGCGGTTGCGGCCAATCAGCAAACTACCTTCCTGACCCTGAAAAGTGTAGGTGGTGTCGGAGTAGATGTAGTCGATTTGCGAGAGCTTCCAAGAGCCTATCAATTGATTGTTCGTGCTGCGTATCTGCTCTATATAGCTTTTTAATTCTTCGTTTCCGTAGCCCAGAGCCAGGGTATAGGCCGTTTCAGAGCCATCGAAGCAAGCTATTGTGTAGCTGGCTCCTTTGTCGAGAAGTAGACGGGCGGCTTTTGTATTTTCGTAGAATATAGCCCAGTGCAAAGCCGTAGATTGGTTGATTACATCGCGATGATCCAAATCTGCTCCCGCTTCAATCAGTGCTTTAATTACATCCAAATGGCCTCCCACAACAGCACCAATGAGCGGAGTGAGGCCATAGCTTTCACCAGCCAGATTGGGGTTGGCCCCGGCTTCTAAGAGTTGAGTAACCAAAGGCAGATACCCGTAACGTGCGGCAATGGCAAGGGGGCTTTGCCCAACCCGGTTCAACAGATTGGGTTGTGCACCGTTGGCCAATAGAAGTGCAACTATTTCCGGGGCATTGATTCTGACGGCATGATGCAGAGGGCCTTGTCCAAGCCCATCGAGCCGATTGATGTAGATGCTTTTTGGAAGCTCTTTTTTCAACCAGTGGCTTTGTCGCGATCGCACAGCCCGGATGAGTTGCTCCAATAGCCGGGGTGTTCCGCTATCGAGTGTGGTACCTTTGAAAACTTGTATGACCGAATCGGCATGCCACAACCTATAAGCTACATCCAGGGCGTTGCCGTGCTTACTGTGAATAGATATGTCGGCTCCAGCGGCTATGAGTTTTTTCATATGGGCTGCATGGCCATAGTATGCCGCCCAATTCAGGGCTGGGTCTCCATTTGCATCGAGTGAGTTGAGCTCGGCTCCGGCATCCAAAAGTAAGTCCATAACTTTTCCATCGGCAAAGGCACTGGCATACATTAGTACGGAGGGTTTTAGGCCATTATCGATGAGGGTATTTGGGTTTGCCCCCGCTGGCAACAGCTCTTTAGCCCGGTCGTAATCATTGTTTTGCACAGCTAGTGATAGCAGGCTGTCGGTTGAGTTAGTCTGAGCACTGGCAGGCCTTATGCCAAGGATACATATTAAAAGGCAAAGGCTCGTTTTAAGCCACATAGGTGAGTCTTTTAAAGAATACAGAAAAGAGGATGATCCCGGCCAGACAGAAGCCTATAATATGATCGGCCATGTTGGGAATTACAAACTCCAACGATAACTTGTACCAGTTCATCAGGGCCAGATCGGAGGCAAAGCCTGTTAGCATGGCGGCTAACAGGCAAGCCAAAAGGGTGGTTCGCAAGTCTTGAGGTTTTACCTGTGCTAAAAGAAGATAGAGAGCACCAACAGTAAAAAGGTTAATGAGGAGGCTTTGCAAAAAATCAGTCGGATTGAACAATTGTGATGGCCCCGATTTGTACACCATTAGAGGGATTCGGGGGCCTGTAGCCAGTTTTTGTTCCAACTTTTGGAGGCTTTCCGGACTGTTGTCTTCCGGAAAACCGGGGTAATGATATACTCCATCTTCCAGACGAACACTACTAAGTTTGGTAAACTCTACCACGGCATCGGGTAGGGGCTGGAGAGACTGCCCGTGAAAGGGCAGCCCCATCCATGAAATGGCATTCCAGGCAAAAAGTGCCAGGGTGGCCAAAACGATTGCAATTGTTTTTCTTTTCATGGTTATGGTTGGTTAAAGACCGCAGTTTAAGGGTTCCGGCAAGGGTTGTGAGCCGTTTACTCCCCCTGATTCAGTGCCTAAAAAGGCCACACGGCATAGATTGTCTACACTGAATTTCCAGCGGTGATAGTTATCGCATAAATCGTAGCAGTCGTGCCACTCAAACACAAAGTCGTAGTAGCGAATGTCATGGGTCTGATTGTAGTATATTCTGCCCGCACCGGCTGTTAGTAGGTTGGGTTGTGCATTGGTAATATCGCGGTGGCTGGCTTTCAGGGCCCGGGCAAAAGCAGGCATGTTCAACAACCTATCGGTACGAATTACGGCTGTGTGGTTGTTGTACTGTGTTAGACTAAAGCCATATGTTTCCAAAAGCCCGTCTATTGCGGCTATGCCGGTGCTTGTTTCTCCTGAAGCCCAGGCTCGGGCCACTTCAGAGTCTTCATTTACCTGGGCAATGCAGCTGTAAACCGCCTGATTATTCACTACATGATGTACACAGTATTGAGAAAAAATGGAATCTCTTTGGGGTAGAGTGCTGCGGAAAATGGCATCGAGTCCACCCCATATTTTATCGGTTACTGAACCGGGTAATTCTATTTCGTGGGCCAGGGGATGTTCTGTTTCTAACATATAAGCTATGGCAATACCGGCCACATCGCGCTCATAGCTTTGTTTAAGTGGGGGAGATAAATCATCACCACAATTGGATGGAGAAACACTGTCGTCTTTCTTACAGTTGCTCAGGCTTAGTAAAAGAACCAAAGCCAATGATGAATATAGTGGTGCCACTTTCATGCTTGTGAAAGTACGTGGTGTGGGAGCGCATTGCCGTTAAATAGGCTTTGCAGTTGTTAATTCCAATTGGGATTAACAACTTTTACGATTGGTACTGGGGTTTTCCTTGCGGTATTGAGAGGGTGTGCAGCCGGCAAATTTTCTAAACGATTGCCCAAATGTGACCTTGTTGTTGAAACCCGCTTTTTGGCCAATGGCTTCAATGGTAAATCGCTTGTATTCCGGATTAGTAAGCAGCTGCTTGGCCAGTTCTATACGGTGACGGTTCAAATGTTCCTGAAACGATTCGTTGATCACTTCTGAAAAAGTTTGGGAGATGTGGTGGCTTTTTTCTTCAATGTGCAGGGCGAAATCGGAAAGGCTGAGGTCGTTGCGTTGGCATAGTTTCGGATCCTTGAATGCTTCTTCGATCTTTTTGCTAATGCGTTTTTTGTCTTTGGCCGAAATGGTCGACTTCATGTATTTGCGCGTAATCTGCTTTAGAAAATCAGGGTCGGTATAGAGTAGGTAACCAATTAGCAAGGTGAGTGTGGAGGTAATCACATAATACACATCAAAGTCTCTCCAGGTATTGGCAAACTCTGTAAACCAAGAAATGGTGACACAAGAAATAAAGTAAATGGCAGTAATAAGCCAGGTGTAGAGTCGCTCTTTGGGAGCTAGAGAAAACCCTTTGCGAGCCAGAAGTATAATCATAACAACACCATATGTAACAAGGTGCATGGCCCTTACATAGTTCAGGGGCATAATTACCTCCATAAAGTTTTCTTGTATATAAATAAGTTTTTCTATGCCCGACATTTGAAGGATGTCCCATAGGTAGATAATGGCCAAAAGGAAGGGGAGCAAGTGCAGGGCGTGCACCGGGCGCAAGGTGAAAGACTTGCGGATGCAAAGCTGAAGGTGCCAAAGCAGAAGAGGACCAAAGATAAAGCCTGACAGATAGTAATACTGAATATAGTACTCCGGGTAGAGGTTTATGAACGGGCTGGTACCATATAGAAAGACCAGAATCTCCAGCCCTAGCATAAGAATGAATACCCCCAATGTAAGCGGGGCCTTACCCGAGTTTTTAAAAAGCAGGCCTCCGGCTACCAAAAACGATAGTATAGCGTAAATGAATAGAAGGTGTTTCAACAAATTGCTGTTAAGCCAGAAAAATAAAAAGGATTACGCAAAACCATTCTTTTACTAATACTTTTATGAAAACAGACAAGCGGCTGGGGGTATTGGTTGTAAGAGAAGCTGAAGTTAAAAAACAAAAGAGGCCAATTGGCCTCTTTTGTTTTGTCGGGGTGACTGGATTCGAACCAGCGACCCCTTGCACCCCATGCAAGTACGCTACCGGACTGCGCCACACCCCGATCAATAAAACTGCCTGATTAATTCCGGTATCAGAGAGTCTTTACTCTCATCCAACAAGCAGTACGGAGGACTGCCTGCCTGCCGAAGCGTAGCCCAGGCAGGCGCCACACCCCGATTAGTCTTCGTGGAAACCCTTAGCTTCCAACGAGGATGCAAGTTTAACAATTAGATTTTGAATTGGTCAAACGGAAACCACTTTTTCGTGCTTTCCTTTCTTTAAAATTTTAGCCAACACGTAAATTCCCCCAAGCATTACATAAAACCCACCAAACCAGGCAAAGGTGTTATCTACATGGCCGCAGCAATGAATATAGTCGTACAACAGAGTGCCGAAGTAGGGTAGGCTGGTAAATAAAAATAGGGGAATAGCCAGTTTGTAGCCCGGTTGCGCTTCTAGTTGATGTCTCTCTTCCACTTTCTCAAAAAATTCCAAAGAGGCATACGCGCTGAAGAACGTGGCGGTTTCAAATTTTGATGAACGGCAGCGGGCTTCGGACTTTAGACCTGAAGCGCTCTCTGACTTGGGTTTTGCAGAATAACATTTCCTTAACCAATATTGCTAATGAACTGCGTAACTTGGGCATTACTAATCTTACCTGTATTCTATGTTTTATAAAAAGACTGTCTTCTTTCTGTTTTCATTTTTCTTAGCACAAAGTGCTTTTTCGCAACAACTAGATATTCAGGGTCATAGAGGTGCGAGAGGGCTGTTGCCTGAAAATACCATTCCCGCCTTTATCAGAGCTTTAGAAGAAGGGGTAACCACGCTGGAACTGGATGTGGTGATTACCAAAGACAAACAAGTGGTGATTTCGCATGAGCCCTACATGTCGGCCGATATCTGCTCCAAACCCAATGGAGAGGCGGTGAGCAAATCGGAGGCTCATGAGCTGAATATTTATCGAATGACCTATGAAGAAGTGGCTTCGTTTGACTGCGGTAGCCGTGGTAATGCCAGATTCCCTCAACAGGAACAAATGAAGGTAGCCAAGCCGCTGCTTCGCGAAATGATTCGCATCGTGGAAAACTATCTGAAGAAAAACAATCTGCCCCCTGTAATGTATAACATAGAACTAAAGAGCAGCCCCAAAGGTGATGGCATTAGCCACCCTCAGGTATCTGAATTTGCCGATTTAGTGCAGCAGGTTATTGCTCAAGAGTTGCCTGAGAGCAGGTACACCATTCAGTGTTTTGATTTTAGGGTGCTGAAGTACTACCATGAAAAATATCCTCAGGTAACCTTGGTGGCCTTAGTTTCGAATGCCCGAAGGGTAGAGGCCACGGTTGAAACACTTGGATTTACCCCGGCCATATATAGTCCCAACCATACATTCTTGAGGAAAAAGGATGTGGAACTAAGCCATAGCCTAGGAATGAAGGTGGTGCCATGGACTGTAAACGACAGGGAGCGTATGGAAAAATTAGTGGAGTGGGGGGTAGATGGTATTATTACCGATTATCCGGATAGGGCAAAAGGGCTGTAGGCATTTTAAAGTTGTTTGAAAACGCTAACAAAGAGATTTAACCAGCTTACTTTGAGTGACTTAATTTTTGTTCAGTGTGCAATGTACCTGAGCAAGTACACATAAAACCTTTCATCCTCATTTTATCGTAAGGTATAAGTCTTTATTTTTGGCGACCTTGAGAGATGAAGCTGGTAGAAGTCAACGATAAGTCCACTGAAAAACAATTTCTTTTACTGCCAGTAAGGCTGTATAAGCATGAGAAAAATTGGATTCGTCCGCTAGACAAGGACATCAAGGCTGTATTCGATCCGGCCAAGAACAAAAACTACAAGCAAGGTGAGGCCATTCGGTGGATACTCCTCAACGATAGTAATGAAGTAATTGGCCGAATAGCGGCCTTCTACATTAAAAAAGTGGCACAAGCCCAGGAACAACCTACCGGTGGAGTGGGCTTTTTTGAGTGTATAAACAGTCGGGAGGCAGCTTTTGCCTTGTTCGATGCTTCCAAAAAATGGTTGGAAGAGCGAGGTATGGAAGCTATGGATGGCCCCATAAACTTTGGAGATCGAAACAATTGGTGGGGCTTGCTGGTCGATGGTTTTCATGAGCCCAACTATCAAATGCCCTATCATTTACCTTATTACAAAGACCTCTTTGAGGCCTATGGGTTTAAAGAATACTTCAAGCAGTTTACCTATCGAAGACCAATGGGCAGCGAGGTAGATTTTACTCCACGCTTCTACGAAAAAGCGCAGAAAACACTCAACGACCCCGACTACGAGTTTCGTCACATTACCAAAAAGGAATACGATGTAGCCCACGAATACTTTTACGAGGTCTACAACAAAGCCTGGGCCGGCCATAGCGGTGTTAAACCCATGTCTATGCAACAGGCAAAAGCCACATTTAAAATGCTTAAACCCATTGCGGATATCAAGCTGCTATGGTTTGGTTTTCACAAGGGTAGTCCCATCGCATTCTTTATTTCAATTCCCGAGCTCAATCAAATCTATAAACATCTGAATGGGCAATGGAATTTATGGAGTAAGCTCAAGTTTATGTACCTTCTCAAAAGAGGCGTATGCAAAACAGGCTTGGGTATTGTGTTTGGAGTGGTGCCTGAGCATCAAAAGAAAGGGGTAGAGGGAGGCTTGGTAATTTCATTTGTGAAGAAAATGGCCTGGAAAGACGGTTTTCACTACAACGATATTGAAATGAACTGGATCGGAGACTTTAACCCGAAAATGATGCGCGTGGTGGAGCAAATAGGTGGTGAAATTCACAAAACCCACATTACCTATCGCAAGCTTTTCGACCCCAACAAAGAGTTTAAACGAGCAGCAATTATTCTATAACCTGTTATGAGCAAAAAATACGATGTATATGGCTTGGGCAATGCCCTGGTCGATTTAGAGTTTCAAGTGAACGACCAGTTTCTTTATGATCACAAAGTAAAGAAAGGATTAATGACGCTAGTCGATGAAGCCACTCAATTCAGGTTGATAAATGCCATTAACCAGAACGATTTGGTGAGAAAGTCTGGCGGATCGGCAGCCAATTCTGTGATAGCTGTGAGTCAGTTTGGTGGTTCTTCTTTCTACTCCTGCAAGGTATCGAACGATGAGTATGGCGATTTTTATCTCAAAGACATGAACGATGCCGGGGTAGACACCAACCTGGATGGAAAACCCAGAGATGAAGGAGTTACCGGAAAGTGCCTGGTAATGATTACCCCCGATGCCGAGCGAACCATGAATACCTTCTTAGGTGCTACCACCAACCTTTCAGTAAAGGAGGTAGACGAAAGAGCCATTAAAGACTCTAAATACATTTATCTGGAAGGTTACCTCACCCCTTCCAACTCAGGAGTAGAAGCCATGAAACTGGCTAAGAAAATTGCCGAAGAAAATGGAGTAAAAACCTCCCTTACCCTTTCAGACCCTTCTATTGTTCAGGCTTTCAGAGCCCAGTTCGAAGATGTTATTGGTCCATCGGTCGATATGCTTTTCTGCAATGAAGATGAAGCCATGACTTTTACCGGTAAAGATAACCTTCAGGAAGCTCGGGAAGCCCTCAAGAAAGAGGCCCGTCAGTTTGCCATAACCATGGGTAAAAACGGAGCTATGATTTTCGATGGCGATACTTTCATAGATATAGAGCCATATGCCGTAAAGGCTGTAGATACCAACGGAGCGGGAGATATGTTTGCCGGAGCATTTTTATACGGCATTACCAACGGAATGACCATGGCTGCGGCCGGAAAACTGGCCAGTTTGGCCAGCTCAAAAGTAGTTTCTCAGTTTGGTCCACGGCTCAAAACCCATGAAGTGCAACGACTACTTCACGATTTAAAATAGAGATAAATCAGAGAGGAGAAGCGATTAGAATTTACCAAGCCCCTCAGTTGCATACTGAGGGGCTTTTTTGTGATGCAGATAAGGCTCTCCAGTATAAAAAAATAATCACCCGGTAACCTTCAGGCGGCATTTGGTTTGAGCTTTATAAGCCAGAACCGGAAACTGTAGAAATGTGCCTCGATTGCATCTGGACTATAATCCGTTCATCCAAAGCCAAATCCTTTAAACATTTCACTTGCTCTTGGCAGTTTTCTGCTTGTTTACTTAGTTTGTAGTTAAACTGAAATAGAAATATGATGAGAAAAATTAGCCTTCTTCTTACACTCAGTTTAGTGCTGTCAGTGGCGATGGCTCAGAACATTGAGTTTGAAGAATACGATCTGGACAACGGACTGCACGTTATCCTGCATCAAGACAATACCACACCTATAGTTACGGTGGCGGTGTTGTATCATGTAGGTTCAAAAAATGAACCTCCCGGCCGAACCGGTTTTGCCCACTTCTTTGAGCACCTAATGTTCGAAGGTTCACCCAATATTGGCAGGGGCGAATACTTTAAAATTATTCAGGCGGCAGGAGGAACACTCAATGCCAATACCTCTAACGACCGCACCTACTACTATCAGACCCTGCCTTCTAATCAGTTGGAACTCGGATTGTACATGGAGTCAGAGCGAATGCTGCATGCCGTAATCGACTCTACCGGAATTGCCACTCAGAAGGAGGTGGTGAAAGAAGAGAAAAGGCTGAGGGTAGATAACCAACCCTACGGATCTATTTTGGAGAAAATGCTTGCCAATGCCTACAAGGGAACCAACTACGAATGGGCTCCCATTGGTAGTTTTGCAGATATAGATGCAGCAACCGAAGCAGACTTTGTAGACTTTTACGAGACCTTTTATGTACCCAATAATGCTACGCTCTCTATAGCTGGCGATATAGATATAGCCCAGACCAAAAAACTGGTAGAGGCCTATTTTGGAGAAATAAAGAGAGGAACCAAAGAGATTCCCCGCCCAACCATTGATGCTCCTGAACTGGACGGTACCGTAGAAGAAACCGTGTTCGATAATATTCAGGTGCCCGCTGTTATTCAGGGGTATAGAATGCCTCCGCAAGGAACGGATGATTACTATGCCCTGCAACTGCTTACTCAGTTATTGTCCGGTGGTCAGAGTTCCAGATTCCAGAAAACCCTTGTCGATGAGAAGGGTATGGCATTGGCCGTGCAGGCTATTCCGCTGGGTCTTGAAGACGGAGGACTGTTTATAAACTTTGCTCTTCCTAACGGAGGCTATAGTACCGAAGATCTGGCTGCTGAAATTGATAAACTGGTAGAAGAGGTTAAGAATCAACCGGTACCGGAAAGGGAGTTTCAGAAACTAAAAAACCAAATAGAGAACAACTTTATATCGGGTTATGGCTCGGTACAGTCCATAGCTGAAAGTCTGGCAGACTACCACGTATATTTTGGAGATGCCAACCTCATCAACACCGAAATTGAACGCTACAGAAAAGTAAGCAGGGAAGACCTGATGAAAGTAGCGAAAAAGTACCTGGTGCCTGAAAATAAAATAGTGCTTACCTACAGGCCCAAGTCAGAACAACAAAAACCAGGAGATACCAAGCTTAAGAAGGAAGGAGGAAACAGATAATGAAAAGGTTATTCACTTTAGCGCTTATGTGTCTGTCTTTGGCAGTCACAGCGCAAATAGACAGAACCAAACTACCAGAACCGGCTCCGGCCCGTGAAATAGAAATTGGCGACTACGAAAAGTTCAAGCTCAAAAATGGTTTAACCGTTATTGTGGTTGAAAATGACAAACTACCTACTCTAAGCTGGACCCTAACCTTTGATGCCGGGGTAATTACTGAAGGCGATAAGGCAGGCTATACCGGCATTTTTGGTCAGGTGATGGAGGCCGGAACCAAGAGCAAATCGAAGGAAGAGCTCAACGAGGAGATCGATTTTATGGGAGCTTCGTTTAACGTGGGAGCCACTTCAATAAGTGCTTTCTCACTTTCCAAGTACAAAGAAGACATCCTGAAAATATTTACCGATGTACTGTACAATCCCGCATTCCCTGAAGATGAATTTGAGCGAGCCATAGAGCAAACACTCACCAGCCTTAAGCAGGCGCAAGATAGTCCCGATGCCATTGCGTCCAACATTGAAGGGGTAGTGAACTATGGTAAAGATCACCCTTTTGGTGAACTGACTACCGAAGAAACAGTAAACAATATTGAGCTTCAGGATCTTAAAAACCATTATGCCAGGTACTTTAAGCCCAACATAGCCTATCTCATTGTGGTGGGCGATATAAAAAAGAGCGAAGCCCAGAAGTTGGTAAAAAAGTACTTTGAAAACTGGAAGCAAGGCAAGGTAGAAAAGGAGGCCTTTGAACAACCTAAGCCGGTAACTCAAACCTCAATTGCTTTTGTAGACCGTCCATCTTCGGTACAATCGGTGATCAATATCTCATATCCAATAGATAATAAGCCGGGTTCGGAAGATGCGGTTAAATTGTCGCTTCTTAATCAAATTTTAGGAGGTGGAGGTCTTTCAACCCGTCTGAATATGAACCTGAGAGAAGATAAAGGATATACTTATGGAGCCTATTCCAGTATTGGGTCAAGCCGCTATAGCGCCACCTTCAATGCTTCGGCCAGTGTAAGAAATGAGGTTACCGACAGTGCCTTGAACCAATTTATCTACGAGCTCAACAAAATAGCGTCAGAGCTGGTAACCGATGAGGAGTTGGAGCTAGCCAAAAACTCCGCAAAGGGTTCCTTTGCCCGGTCGCTGGAGAGTAGAGGCACGGTAGCCAACTTTGCTCTGAGTGCAGAACTCAATAACCTTCCGGACGATTACTATGCCACCTACCTGAAAAGAGTAGATGCAGTAACTAAAGAAGATATTCTGGAAGTGGCCAAGCGCTATATAAGACCCGACAAAGCCAATATTATTGTGGTAGGCAAAGCAGAAGAAGTAGCCGAAAAGCTTAAACCGTTTGGCCCAATTACTTACTACGATGCTTTTGGCAATATAGTCGATGATCCTACTAAGGTAGTTATCGATGCCAATGTCTCTGTAGAATCAGTTCTTGCCAATTATGTGAAAGCGATAGGTGGAAAAGCAGCTCTGGATAAGGTAGAGACATTGGAATATAAAGCCAACGCTACATTGAGCATGGGCGGGCAGTCTATGGATATAACCAGAACGGTCTATCAGAAAGCACCCGATAAGTTTGTAGATGTA
>NZ_DDDQ01000079.1:0-29190 GCF_002336325.1 Roseivirga sp. UBA1976
GTGAAGACACAAATGGAGGCAAGGTTCAGAAATATACTTCTTGCGACTTAAGTAAGTAACCCTATTAGTTGCTCTAATTCTTATATGGGCTGAGTGTGTTGCCGGGTTGTGCAGAATAATTAAAGGGGTAGATATTTCACTTTTTCATTGTACGGTTCAGTAGCTACACTATCTTTGCAGCGCAATGCAAATGATTCTCGCACATTTCCACGCTCATCATTTCCACCATCTCTCTTGAGAGAGATATTGCAACCCCCTATGTGGCCTACGCGGTCGCTTCCCTTTCCAGTTTTCTTTAATCATTTTCTAAACTTACCAGTTGAATAATTCAGATGGAGAATATATTACGAATAGCTATTCAAAAGAAAGGCCGCCTGAGCGATGACTCCTTAAAACTAATCAAAGAGTGTGGCATAAAAGTGAATAACGGTACCGGCAAACTAAAAGCCGATGCAACCAACTTCCCGATGGAATTTCTCTTCTTAAGAGACGATGATATTCCCGGGTATGTGCAAGACGGTATTGCCGATATTGGCATTGTAGGAGCTAATGAAGCCGAAGAAAAAAACAAAGAGGTAACCTGGGTAAAGCACTTGGGGTTCTCAAAGTGTAGGCTCTCTTTGGCCATCGATAAAAATGAGGAGTATAACGGTGTGCAGGATTTTGCAGGCAAAAGCCTGGCTACATCGTACCCCAAAATTCTGGGCGACTTTCTAAAAACTCAAGGTGTTGAGGCCGATATACATGAAATCAGCGGTTCGGTAGAAATAGCACCAAGCATAGGTTTGGCCTATGGTATTTGCGATATAGTGAGCTCCGGATCTACCCTGCTTAGCAATGGGCTAAAAGAGGTAGAAGTGATTTACAAGTCGGAGGCTGTATTACTGGCTACACCGAACCTGGCTCCCGAAAAGCAGGCCATCCTCGATCGGCTGATATTTCGGATCAACTCTGTTCAGGCAGCCAAAAACAACAAGTACATTCTGCTCAATGCACCCAATAATAAGGTGCAGGAAATCATTAAGATTTTGCCGGGTATGAAGAGCCCAACAGTATTGCCCCTGGCTATGGAAGGGTGGAGTTCAGTGCACACTGTAATTCAGGAAGACGATTTTTGGCAGATTATAGAAGACCTTAAATCAGCAGGAGCAGAAGGTATTTTGGTGGTGCCAATTGAAAAGATGATCCAATGAAAGTCTTTATAAATCCGGATAAGTCTTCATGGTCTCAGTTACTCAAGCGTCCTACAATGGACTTGGAGGAAATAGAGCAAAAAGTAAGACCGGTAATGGAGATGGTAAAGCAGAAGGGAGACTCTGCCCTTCGGCAACTTACCCGACAATTCGATGGAGTAGATATAGAAGATTTTCAAGTGTCTGAGTCGGAGTTTGAACAAGCCGAAAAACTGGTTGACTCTCAACTGAAAACAGCCATACTCACTGCCAAATCTAACATTGAAGCGTTTCACAAGGCTCAGGAACAACCCGAGCTGGTGGTAGAAACAATGCCGGGAGTGAAGTGCTACCGCAGGTCGGTAGGTATTGAGAAGGTGGGGCTTTATATACCCGGTGGAACAGCCCCATTGTTTTCAACGGTTTTAATGCTCGCAGTTCCGGCCAGACTAGCCGGTTGTCGGGAGATAGTGCTGTGCACTCCACCCAACAAAGAAGGAAAGGTTCACCCGGCCATTTTATACACCGCCAGGGTAGTGGGTATATCCAGAGTTTTTAAGGTGGGAGGTGCACAAGCCATTGCCGCGCTTACTTTTGGTACAGAAACCATACCTCAGGTATACAAAATTTTTGGCCCCGGCAATCAATACGTTACCGCTGCCAAGCAATTATCTACGCGCTTCGGTTTGGCAATAGATATGCCTGCCGGGCCATCCGAAGTAGCGATTTATGCCGATGGTACGGCAAGTCCTGAGTTTGTTGCGGCCGACTTGCTTTCACAGGCCGAACATGGGTCAGACTCCCAGGTGGTTTTGGTGGCCAATTCTCAAGCTATGATACAACAGGTTCAAAAGGCCATAGAAACACAACTGGCTGCACTACCCAGGGCGGGTGTGGCTAGTCAGGCCTTGAAAAATAGTGTGGCCATAGTTTTAAACGAAAACGAAGCCATTGGACTGCTCAATGAATACGGAGCAGAACACTTGATACTGAGTGTGAGCGAACCATGGAGAATTGCTAACCAGATTATCAATGCAGGTTCCGTGTTTCTGGGCCATTTGACCCCCGAATCGGCCGGAGATTATGCCTCAGGAACGAATCACACCTTACCCACGAATGGCTATGCTAAAATGTACAGTGGTGTTTCACTCGATAGTTTCGTGAAGAAAATAACCTATCAGGAGATTAGCCCTGAAGGATTGAAAGTGCTTGGTCCGGTGGTTGAAAAAATGGCCGAAGCTGAAGAACTTCAGGCACACAAGAATGCTGTAACCGTAAGACTTAACGCGCTGAGAGATGTTTGACCCAAACGATTTATTAAGGCCTCACTTGAAGCAACTGGTGCCTTATTCATCGGCAAGAGATGACTATAAAGGGAGTGAGGGAATATTTTTAGACGCCAATGAAAACCCTTTAGGTTCCATAACGGAAGATAACTGGAACCGCTACCCTGATCCGTATCAGTACGCTCTCAAAACACGGTTGGCAGAAATCAAGGCTGTTAGTCCTGATCAAATTTTTCTGGGAAATGGGAGCGATGAACCTATCGATTTGCTATTTAGGGCGTTTTGCGAACCACAGAAAGATAAGGTGATTATCAATCCGCCCACCTACGGCATGTACAAGGTAAGTGCAGATATTAACAATGTGCAGGTTAAAGAGGTGCTACTTACCAATCAGTATGACCTGGACATTCAGGAATTACTTTCTGTCATTGAGCCCGACACAAAACTAATTTGGATTTGCTCGCCTAATAACCCAACAGGAAACGATGTGAGCCTTGAGAAAATAGAGATTGTGCTAAAGGCTTTCAAAGGCATAGTGGTGGTAGATGAGGCCTATATAGACTTTGCGAAGAGGCCTTCATTCATTCATCGACTTAAGGAGTTTCCCAACCTTGTAGTGCTGCAAACCATGAGTAAAGCCTGGGGTTTGGCTTCGTTGAGGTTGGGAATGGCTTTTGCTTCTCCCGAAATTGTGGGTATACTGAATAAGATAAAACCTCCTTACAACCTCAGTGGGCTGACTCAACAAACCGTTATAGGAGCACTCAATAATCTGGAAAAGAAGGATCAAATGGTTGCGCAGATTCTTGCAAACAGGGAGATACTGAAAACCGAGTTGGAAAAGCTGCCTATAGTGAAGAGGGTGTATCGATCAGATGCAAACTTCTTTCTGGTGAAAATTAATGAAGCACGAGAGGTGTACTTGAAATTGATTGACCAACAGGTGATTTTGAGAGACCGGTCTAAAGTGGTTTTATGCGAAGACGGGATTCGGATAACCATTGGCACCCAAGAAGACAATAAAAAGCTGATTGAAGAATTAAAGAAGTTGTCAAACTAATCCTCATAGCAAGCCTGTCTGTAGGCAGGCTCGCAATGATGTTGAAAAACCAACCATGAAAAAAGTATTATTTATCGATAGAGACGGAACCATTATTGTGGAGCCGCCCACCGACTTTCAGATAGATTCTTTGGAGAAACTGGAGTTTTTACCGGGAGCTATTTCTAACCTCAGAAAAATAGCCGAACAGCTCGATTATGAACTGGTAATGGTTACTAATCAAGATGGTTTAGGAACCGATTCTTTTCCAGAAGAAACATTTTGGCCCGCTCACAATAAAATGCTGAAGACCTTGGCGAATGAAGGAGTTGTGTTCGATGAAATCTGTATCGACCGCACTTTTGAACATGAAAACGCACCTACCAGGAAACCTGGCACGGCATTGCTAACCAGGTATTTAGAGGGAGATTATGATTTGTCCAATTCCTATGTGTTAGGAGATAGAAAAACCGACATTCAACTGGCCGAAAACCTTGGTGCAAAGGCCATTTTCATCTCTCAAGAGAAAGACGAAAGGGCTGTGTTGTCTACAACAAGTTGGGATGAAATTTACAAGTTCCTTCGTTTACCCGACCGGAAAGCCGTGGTGCAGCGCACCACAAAAGAAACAGATGTGCTGGTAGAATTGAATCTTGACGGTCAGGGGACTTGCGATAATCAAACCGGACTTGGCTTTTTCGATCATATGCTCGACCAGTTAGGTAAACACTCCGGTGCCGATCTTAAAGTGCATGTAAAGGGAGACTTGCACATAGACGAACACCATACCATTGAAGATACGGCTCTCGCATTGGGAGAAGCTTACCTAAAAGCCCTTGGTGATAAGAAAGGAATAAACCGCTATGGTTTTCTACTTCCGATGGATGAAGCCTTAGCTCAGGTGGCGATAGATTTTAGTGGAAGGCCTTGGCTGGTATGGGACGCTAAGTTTAGCCGAGAAAAGGTAGGAGATATGCCCACCGAAATGTTTATGCACTTCTTTAAATCATTTTCAGATACATCTAAGAGCAACCTCAATATAAAGGTGGAAGGAGAAAATGAGCATCATAAAATTGAAGCGATTTTCAAGGCATTCGCCAAAGCCATTAAGATGGCCGCGCAGCGCAATGAAAATGAACTCGATAAACTTCCTTCAACAAAAGGGACTTTGTAATTTGGCCGGTCAATTCTAAATCCATGCGGAATATTTTTTTATTTCTTTCCTTGCTGTTGAGTATTCAGGTCTGTGCTCAGGAAAATCTCGACTGGTGGGATGCATTGCACAACTATCCCAATGCTGCAGGGCCATTCAGAAACCGGTACCAAAATATTTCACCTGGTTTTTTAGGCCCCAATGCCTTGAGAGTGCCTGTCTTGTACAATGGTAAAATAGATAATGAGTTTTGGTTCGATGCCGGAGGCGATTTTCACCGTGGTGGTGGCGATAAGACCAATAATTTTTTCCTGGCTACCAATCTGCCATTGGCAAAAAACAGGGTTATGCTCTTTGCCAGTAGTATTCCGCGCGAATCTTGGGTAGTGTCTGAAGCTACACGAGATCTAAGAAGAATGACAGCCTTTGATGGGAAGGGAAGAAATACAGGCGATATCATAGGAGGGTTCATATTCAGGGTTTTCGATGAAGATCAATCAGGCTTTCTCAATGTAACTTTCCGTACTCAATTTAAGAGTACCACAGGAGGTAATTTAGTCAATGCCCGATTCTCCGATCATGGTATGCTCAACTGGGATGCCCAGTTTAGCAAAACCCTTTGGAACAACGAGCAATCGTCTTTTTTGCTCAAATGGATGCTCGGATTTCTCACCTGGCAAACGAATCAGAACGGACTGCCCAATGGTTCCAGCAATTTACAGAACGATGCTCCACTGTATGGGATAGGAGGTGAATTTACCTACGGAAACTGGTTGATTGGCTCAGACATATCGGGCTACCATGGTTACATTGGCAATAGAGATTACCCACTTTTTTGGCGAAACCAGGTCCTTTACAGGCACAGAGACTTTGGTCTCAGAATGGAGTATAACTATGGTCTTAAGGCGTGGGATTGGAACACCTTTTCTTTTGGTGTTCGGTATTATGTGGGCAAGGCCTTTGATGATCATTAGCCACAGATTATGATCGCAGGTTTTGTAAAATAGCAGGCACCTTTAATGGCCTGAAACAGAAACCAGGTTATCTCAAAAGCTTTAAAACTTGTCGTTCTGAGTTTGTCTACCAACAGATAGGTCCATTTTAGAATCTATGAGTTCGATAATCAGCACCATGAAGACCCTGAAACCTGCCTTTGCCACAGGCAAGTTCAGGGGGAGGCTGACCTGGTTTTTGAGTAGCCTCGTTTTTTTAATTCTACTTATGCCTAGTTGCCACCGGTTGTAAGTTGCTTCGTCATTGCTGCACCAATTAAGGCTTCTAGGGGTGTTCCCCCTCCATTTTCACCGTTGCTCATAATCATGGTTGTAGGGAATTTGATTTTGGCCAACTCCTTAGCAACTCCAATCGCTATCTCCTTTTCCAGCTCGGCACGTTGCTGTGGGGTAAGACCCGCAGAAACAAGTTTGGCGTTCTGGTATGCTTCAGCGTCAGCTTTTACTTTCTGGGCCGAAGCCTTTAGCTTCTCTGTTTCGAGTGCAATGGCCGCTAGCTTCTTATTGGTTTCCTCTTGTTTAAGTTTAGTCTCAATGGAGATTAGTGCTTTTACCTGCTCTTTCTCTTGAGCCACCCTTTCGGCTGCTTTGTCTCGTTCACCCTCGGCTATAATTCTGGCCTGAGCATCTTTAGCGGTTTTTATTTTTTGCTGCTCCAGTTGCCTTTTGGCCGATTCGTCTCGTTGCGCCTCCAGTCGTTGTTTAAACACTTGCTCCAACACTACATCGTCTACAATTACCTGAGCCACTATAATGTTGTTTTCATTAATGTCGTGTGGAATCCGAATAAACTGGCCATGCTCATCCACGCGTTTTTTAACCTCATACCGGGTCTGCACTTCTTTGATCTCTCGGTTTTCTTGCTCAATGGCCGTTACCACTGTATCCCTATACTCTGTTTTTTCAACGCTATAGGCACCATCTTTTAATTGCTCTTCAATGGCTACCCGGAAATCAGAGGCAGAACCTGAGATGTAATCTTGGGCGGCAAACATATAGCCGGTATTAGATACCACCTCCCTTACTGTGGGAATTAGGGTGTTTTGTGCGAGGTTTTGTAGACTACGGAACTCGATAGCCAACTCGATGAAAGACTCCTTGTCTGCAGGTAGCTGAAAACGAGTTGATAACTTTGTTGTAGCTGTAACCTGGTCGATGAACCGGATGGGGATGGGATCCATTTTTCCCTCAATTTCCTCGGTATCTTCTCCTTCTCCCACCACTTTAACATCGATGAATTTTTGCCAGGGGGTGATCTTTGCAAAGCCTCGGAACTTGATTCCCTCAGACATAATGGCGTCTTTTTTTCCATTGGGGTATACCACAAAGTATTGGTAACCCGGTTCGGCCCAAAAGAAAAGGTAGGGTATCATAATCAGGAAAGCTCCTATGGCTACAATGATTAGCGATATTTTACGGCTGAACATGAGAAGCCATGGTGATGCTTTGGACCGGATTTTAATCACCTCACCGGTGGTGTTTTCCTTGAATTCGTCTTCCTCAGCCAGAAAGGGCCTCACAATCAGGGTAATAAGCCCTAAAATGATAATAATTATTCCTAAAAAAGTCATAGTTTAAATTGGTTAAAGGTTATACATAGTTTATTTGTTGACCTTCCAGGTCGGTACATAATGGTTCTTGAAATAAAATTGGAAGCTTAGCGGTCTGAGACGCGGTACACGAACTTAAGTCCGGACCAAATACTGTCTACAGCGCATACTTTGACGTCAACAAGCCCTGCTTCAAGACCTGTATTTCTAACAATCATATCACTCAGGTCTGTGGGAACCTTGGAGGATTTCTTTGGCCAGGAAATCCACAACATTCCTGTTTTCTTCAATGAAGATTTGAGTTCTAGAATTTCCGACTTCAGCTTTTCGGCCGAAAGACAGAAGTAGTGGATAAAGTCTATGGCTCCGGCAGGTATTTTATCGTAAATCTCAACCCCTTCCGGAAGCGGGGCTAGATTGTCCCAGTAAGTTTCAGGTTCGTTAATAACGAGCATCCGATGATGCTCTTTTATTCCGAGTTTTTTCACTAAAGGTGTTCCTGAGTATCCTGCCATGTTTATTTGAAATACATTTATTATTACGAATTATATTTTTAAAAAGTTACATATTTCACAATAATATTTTGAAATATATTATATACGAAATTATCTACTGAATTATAAAAAATGCTGAGATGCTCATTATCAGCTATTTCCTAAAGATAAAAGTCTGTATGTGAATTTTAGAAATAGTAGGTTTTAATTAGTGATAAGTCGGGGCTAGTGTTATTTTTGCGCATGGCAGAACAGATCCTCATCTTAGATTTTGGATCGCAGTACACTCAACTGATAGCGAGAAGGGTCAGAGAACTCAATGTCTACTGCGAAATTCATCCTTACAATCAAATACCAGAAATAACTGACAATATAAAAGGGGTAATTCTCTCGGGTAGCCCATGCTCTGTGCGCGAGGCCGATGCTCCTGATATTGATGTAGACCAGTTTAGAGGTAAAATGCCTGTTTTGGGAGTGTGTTATGGGGCCCAGCTCATGGCTCAGAAATACGGAGGCAACGTGCTTCCGTCAGAAATAAGAGAGTACGGTAGAGCCCGCCTGAGTAGAGTAGACACGCATTTCGATTTGATGAAAGAAATTAGCCTCGATTCCCAGGTGTGGATGTCTCATGGAGATACCATTAAAGAATTGCCACAGGGCTTTGAAGTAATAGCAAGTACAGCAAGTGTAAATGTAGCGGCTTACAAGGTACAGAATGAAGCCACCTACGGTATTCAATTTCACCCTGAGGTCACACATTCCGAAGAAGGAAAGATATTGCTCAGAAACTTTGTGGTACACATCTGTGGCTGTGCGCAAGACTGGACCCCTGATATCTTTGTGGAATCTACAGTGGCAGAGCTGAAGCAGAAACTAGGCAACGATAAGGTGGTGTTGGGATTATCCGGTGGGGTAGACTCTTCGGTGGCTGCAGTGCTTATTCATAAGGCCATAGGCGAAAATCTGCACTGTATATTCGTGGACAATGGGCTTTTGAGAAAGAATGAGTTTGAGTCTGTTTTGGAGTCGTATAAAGGCATGGGCCTTAATGTAAAAGGGGTAGACGCTAAGGATCAGTTCTACGCTGCGCTGAAAGGCATTTCTGACCCTGAGGGCAAACGGAAGGCTATAGGAAGAGTCTTTATTGAAGTTTTCGATCAGGAAGCACACAAGATTCAGGGGGTAAGATGGCTGGGGCAAGGTACCATTTACCCCGATGTTATTGAGTCTGTTTCCGTGAAGGGTCCTTCTGCTACAATAAAATCACATCACAACGTTGGAGGATTGCCGGAGAAAATGAACTTGAAGGTGGTGGAGCCGCTGAACACGCTCTTTAAAGATGAGGTTCGTAATGTTGGCCGAAGCCTTGAGATTGATCCAAATATTCTGGGGCGTCATCCGTTTCCCGGACCAGGCTTAGGAATTAGAATATTGGGAGATATTACTCCACAGAAGGTAGCCATTCTTCAGGAGGTAGATGCCATTTTTATCAATGGCCTCAAGAACAAAGGGTTGTACGATCAGGTTTGGCAAGCAGGTGCTATACTTTTACCGGTTCAGTCGGTGGGTGTAATGGGCGATGAAAGAACCTACGAACAAGTGGTGGCACTTAGGGCAGTGACCAGTGTAGACGGTATGACGGCCGATTGGGTAGACTTGCCATACGCTTTCTTACAAGATGTATCGAATGAAATAATTAATAAAGTAAAAGGAGTTAATAGGGTGGTGTATGACATAAGCTCTAAGCCGCCAGCAACCATTGAATGGGAATAATGATAAAACGAATTCTGTTTACGTTTTTATTGATTTTAATTTCTGGACTCTTACAAGCCCAGAACATCAAGCAGCTGTTTGACGAAGGGAAGTCTTATTTCGATAAGGAGCAGTATGCATTGGCCATTAGTAAGTTTCAGGCCCTATCGGGCATGGACTCTGACAATGATATGGTCAGATACGCCTCGTTTTATTATGCCATATCGGCCTATAAGACCGGAGATAGAACTACAGCCAAGAATCTGTTTCGGCAAATTCAATCCAAATATCCCAGCTGGGGTGTTGACGAAGACCTTAACTATTGGTTGGGGGTAATTGCCGTTGAAGAGGGGAAGGTGGCCGATGCATTTAGACACCTCAATCAGGTATCTGCAGAAGAGCTTGCGCCTTCGGTAACCGCTTTAAAGGAAAAAGCACTGGTACACATTTCGGGTGTTGACAGTCTTAAGTCGTTACTGACCGAGTTTAATGATGATAAGATTGCTTCGCGCCTAGCCGATGTAATGCTGGATTTGCCTGTGGTAGAACAGGATATGGACCTGCTAGAAGCTCTTCAGCAAAATTATAATTTGGAGCTATCTCTTAGCCTTGAAGGCATTGCCTTTTCTCCAAAAAAGGAAGTATATAATATAGGCCTGTTTCTGCCTTTTGCTTATCGTAATGACTCACTCAGGCGTGTGCAGTTAGAGACTAACTGGACTACCCGAATGTATCATGGTGCTTTGCTTGGGGTAAAGAAGCTCGAAGAGGAGGGAATCAAAGTCAATCTGATAACCATCGATACGCGCGATGCGAACAGGACTCTCGAAAGTATGATTAACTCCGGTCAGCTGGATAGCCTCGACTTAATTCTGGGGCCGGTAACACAAAGTGCAGTTGAAACCATGACCAGATTTTCGCGAGAAAAGAAAATCAACATGGTGAATCCCTTGTCTTCCAATGGAGAAATACTGATTGAGAATCCCTATGCCTTTTTATACTACCCAAGCAACAAATCCATTGCTATTCGGTCGGCCGAGTATGCCAAAAAACATTTTAATAAGAAGAAAGGAGTAGCTGTGTTTTACTCCGGCCAAGCCGATTATGAAAGAGCTAAGCTCTACAAGGAACTGATAGAAAAGGATTCCTTCAATGTGACCATTTTCATGAGGGTTCCGGCTGATCAATCGGTTAAGATTCAGCAGTTACTGATAGCAGAGACTGAGGTAGATAAAGACTCTGCCAAAGTAGCCAGGATGTTTGCCGAAATGGATTCTTTGCGTGCAGCAGGAGACCCCAATTGGGAAAAGTATACCGAGCGTGATTTTGTTAGGGACACACTCAGAATATTGCCAGACAGCTTAGGGCATGTATACATAGCTTCCGATTTTTCTTCACTTTCCACCAGTGCTTTGAGCGGCATTGCAGCCAGGCCGGATGCCATTCAGTTTTTGTCGTCCAGCCGTTTTTTGGCAGCAGAACAATCACTTTCGTTTGGCCAGTTAGAGCGACTAAATACTGTCTTTGTAGGAAGTAACTTTATAGACTATTCCAGCGCCAATGTGGCCGAATTCAGAAGGAATTATATTAACACCTTTCGTGCAAGTCCTGTGAAAGAAGAACGTTTGGGCGATGCCTATTTGGGCTACGATTTGGTGGTGACCTATGGCAAGCTACTAAGCGAGTATGGAAAATATTTTCAGGTGGGCTTGAGAAGGCGTGAGGAGGTTCCCGGAACGCTCACTGAAAAGCTGAATTACCGATTGACAAACGACAATCGGTATATGCCCTATCTAAGAGTGAAAGACGCTCGTGTGGTAAAACTGCAAGATCAATAGCTATGCATCAGATTACAAAAAGCAACAACCTCTTTGAAGAGGCTCAGAAATATATACCAGGAGGTGTTAATTCTCCTGTAAGGGCATTCAAAGCCGTAGGAGGCAATCCCATTTTTATAAAGAAGGCTAAAGGAGCCTTTATTTTCGATGAGGATGGCAATGAATACATTGAGTTGATTAACTCCTGGGGCCCAATGATTCTTGGCCATGCCAATAGCAAAATAGAAGAGGCTGTACAGAAAGCCATTTCAGGATCCCTTTCGTTTGGAGCACCAACGGCCATTGAGATAGAAATGGCCAAAACTATTTGTGAGATGGTGCCCTCTATTGAAAAGGTTAGAATGGTGAACTCAGGGACAGAGGCCACCATGTCGGCCATCCGATTGGCCAGAGGTTACACCGGACGATCGAAAGTGATCAAATTTGAGGGCTGCTATCACGGGCATGGCGATTCGTTCTTAATTGCGGCTGGTAGCGGAGCCATTACGCTGGGGGAACCCAATAGTCCCGGTGTTACGAAAGGTACTGCCCAAGATACGGTTACTGTACCCTTCAACGATATTAACAAAGTACATGAGGCTGTTCGGGCCAATAAAGAAAATGTAGCCGCTATTATTGTAGAACCTGTAGCCGGCAATATGGGCTGTGTACTACCTGCGGAGGGTTTTTTGGAAGGTTTGCGTGAAATATGTAATGCGGAAGGAATAGTGCTCATTTTCGATGAGGTAATGACGGGTTTCCGTCTTTCACCTTCCGGAGCGCAAGGCGTATTCGATGTGCAACCTGATATTACCACCCTTGGTAAAATAATTGGCGGGGGTATGCCGGTAGGAGCATACGGTGGCAAGCGCGAAATAATGGATTTTGTTTCCCCTGTAGGTCCGGTGTATCAGGCAGGGACTCTGAGTGGTAATCCTGTAGCAATGGCCGCGGGGTTGGCTATGTTAAGTCAGATTAAAGAAGACCAAACCTTATATAGCGATCTGGCCCTCATTACGGCCAAGTTGGAGAATGGCTTGCAGGAAGGGCTCGATAACCTTGGGCTGCCATATACCATCAATAGAATAGGTTCTATGATTAGTATTTTCTTTACTTCCGAAAAGGTATCGAATTTTGAAGACGCCAAGAAGTCTGACTTGAACCTCTTTGGCCAATACTTCAGAGAAATGCTGAAGAGAGGGGTTTATTTGCCACCATCGCAGTTTGAGTCTTGGTTCATATCCAAATCCATTACACCTAATCTTGTAGACAGAATTGTGGAAGCCAGCAACGAGTCGCTGCGGGTAATTCATCAGTAGTACCAGAAACTGATGAATATTTCCAGGTAGAAGAATATTTGCAAGAAGAAGGCGTAAACAAAGCCTACAATATTGAATTTAATAAGGGTTTTAAACCATCCCTGCTTATATACTTTCAGAAATGAAATATAGGCATAAGTACTGGTGAGTATAAAAAATACAACCCCTATAATGGCTCGGGCTGCGTCAATATCCCATGCCGGAAAGGTGTTTTTAGTAACTATCTTATACATAATTAATAAGCCTAAACCATAGAGCAGGTAGGCAAATGAGTGAATGTGCAGGGCATGAACAATGTGCTTAATGTACAGGTGTTTTCTCCGTACATAGACAAACTTTAGCACTCCGGCAAAAAGCGGAATAAGAATGAACATCATCAGCGGTAGGTTGCCAAGCACAAAACCTTTAAAGCCTTCATCGTTTTCAAAGATTTCCCGGGTTTGGGCATACACATGCACTTTTTGATTGGGGCTAAGAAAATTACCTTCAATATTGCCTCCATTGCCTTGTAGAGAGTCCCAAAATACAGAATCGGGCATTCGTCTGTCTCTGGCAAAGCGGTGCATTTTATCTACCCATTCTTCGTCTTCAGACGTGGGTAACTCAACGGTAGAAAGTGACACTTTTGTGTCTTCTATAAAGTCTTCGGAAAAGTCGGCCTCTAGCGAGTCTAACAATTGACTAAAGGAGACTATTCCACTGTATTTCTGAGTCAGTGAGTCTTCTATCAAGGCCATTTTCACACTGTCGGAGAGAACCTTTAAGCGGTCGTTGTCCCTTAAAGCATCGAGGCTGGCGGTAGTTATCTCGGAGTCATCGCTAAGGTCTTTAAGGTTAAAGTCTGAGAGCAGGTAGCTTATGGTAAAGAAGTAAAAAAGGCTCATGACCAAATACAGCCTTACCGGATGAATGAAGTGCTTAATTTTGCCTTCGTGAAAACGATTGGTCAATGCTCCGGGCTTAAAAAGAAAAGGAACGAGGCTGTGGGCAAGCTTGGAGTCAAGCCCCAGGTAATTATCGACAAACTCTTTAATGAGCGTGTAAAATGTAACGTTATTGTCTGTGTTAGCCTGACCGCATACCGGGCAAAAATTATAGTCTTCGTGCAGGCTGGAGCCGCAGTTGTTACAAGAGTTGCTTCTTCTTTTCTTTTCTATCATGCTCTGGTACGACCGAACTATCAAATATAGCAGAAGTAGGCAAGTGGTAAAAGGCTTGCCTTACCGAATCTAATCAATAACGGTGCACCAACGAGAAGAAAAAGTAGGGCTCAGGCCTCGCTTTCTTTGAGTCTGTCTTTAAACATGGCCCTCAACTTCTGCACTTTAGGGTTAATTACTGCCATGCAGTAGGGTTGGTTGGGGTTGTCATTAAAGTAATTTTGATGATAGTCTTCTGCCGGGTAGAATGCCGCAGTGCCGGTTATTTCAGTAACTATGGGGTCTTCGAAGTAGTCACCCATTTCAGTTTTTACTTCTTCAGCAATTTTTTGTTCTTCTTCACCGGAGGTTATAATTATGGAACGATACTGCGTGCCTGTGTCGTACCCTTGCCTGTTAAGTGTGGTGGGGTCGTGAGTGGAGAAAAAGATTCTTAGCAGGTCTGAGTAGCTCAGTTCATTTGGGTTATAAGTAATTCTGATTACTTCTGCATGACCTGTTCGTCCGCTTGTTACTTCCCGGTAGGTGGGTTTTTTAACAGAGCCGCCTGCGTAACCGGATTCTACTTTATGAACCCCTTTTATTCGCTGAAAAACGGCCTCTGTACACCAAAAACAGCCGCCTCCAACAATGGCAGTTGCTTCTGTAAGTTCGGTAGAAAGTAACTGCATGGAGGCAGAGTTTACGCAGTATCTAAGACCACTGGGTTCCGGACCATCGGGGAAAACATGTCCCTGGTGGGCATCGCAGGTGTTGCACATAATTTCTACCCTCACCATGCCATAGCTGGTGTCTTTTTCATACTTAATGGCATTTTCTTTTACAGGCTGGGTAAAGCTTGGCCAGCCGCTTCCTGATTCGAACTTCACCCTGGAATCGAAGAGGGGAGTGCCACAGCAAACACAGCCATATAGCCCCGGTTCATGCCTTTCGCAGAACTCACCTGTACCCGCCCGTTCGGTTCCTTTTAAACGGGCTATCTGGAATTGTTCCGGAGTAAGTATTTCTTTCCATTCAGCCTCGGTTTTTTCTACCCTTCTATCGGGTTTGGGATTTCCGTTGTTGGTGAATTTAATGACATCTGACCAGGTAAGCATAGGCAATTGGTTTATGGCAGAAAGAACAAGTGCTTTTGCCAGAAAGTTTATTGTTTGCCCAAATATCGGTTAAACTCTGCAATTAGTTTTTCTCTTTCGCTTGGCCGTGGTGCATCTTTGTTAACTAGCCGACCATTGTGGTAGATCATATAATGTGGAAGGGCTGGAATGTTGAGCTCTTCCATTTTTGTGGTATATCCTGCATTTTCTATTCTAAAATGAAGTCCGGTGTTTAATTCATGCCTTTTTATGGCATTTTCCCATGGCAAGTCTTTACGATCGGCAGATAGATAAACATAGATTAATTGGTCTGAATCAAATTCAGTTTGAATCTTCTTTGAATAAGGCATTTCTTTAATGCAAGGGGCACACCAACTAGCCCAAAAATCGACATAAATTACTTTATCCTGATTAGAGGCTACTAAAGCTTCCAAAGAGGTTGATTCTTTCTTTAAGTTGATCAGCTCTAAATCATCACCAATAGAAAATTTGATATTGTATTTATTGATCAAGTGATTGACCATTGCGGTATCTTGATATTGATTTTTGAACTTATTGAGGTATTCCCATCGGATCTCAATTGGGAAATAGCCAGCATCTTTGAATATGTACTCTACATAATAGTAATGGAGTTTCTTCTTCTCTATTTGGCTTAAATGGCTTGCCACCTGAACCGAATCATATGCCCGAGGATAATTGGTGATTCTACCTCCAGCGGTTTCAGTTTTATATTTGTATTGGTCTACTTTTGAGCTGAACTCAATAGAGGATGAGTAATCAAAATATTTTGAAAAACTGGAATTAAAAAATAGACTATCACTTCGATCTACAGGCAAGTTTGGGTACCTATTCAGAAGTTCTTTACGAAGCCCTGAAAGAGTACTGAATTTATCAGACTCTACTCCTTTTTTATTCAAAGGGGAAGCCAAAAGTTCAGTGAGTTGAAAATAGATGTTGGTAAGTCTGTAGTTGAATTGTTGTTTATTGATTTGATTTCTCTCTTGGAGTGATTCAAGCTTTGAATATGTTCTCTCAAGTTCTTCAGGTAGGTTTTTTCGGGCATTGGGTTCTATCCCATTAACAAACTCAAGATACTCATCTCTCGGTAAATTCTTTGCTCTATAGTTCAATAGGACTGGTAGCTTCATGATGTCCATAGCAGTATATTCATCAAAGGCCAGACTGTCTCTTTGAATAAGACTGAAATTTGTTACTTCATAAGTCTCGGTTCTGTTTAGAACTCTAGCAATTGGTTTGATGCCATTGTAATTGAATTCAATGGTATCACCACTTTGAAATAGATATTTAAGGTTATCAACTCCTTTATACATTAATCTTACTTCAATCAGATCACGACCAGTTTTGATAATGACTGTGTCTTTTTCGGAGCCTATATTAAGTGGAAGTCTCTGGTCAATCAGGTTATCATCTATGAATTGGATTTCATCACCATTCTCGGTTCTATATTGATGACTTCCGTTTGAACCTGGTATTTCATAATAACCATTTCGGACTGGTTTGTTGAAAATTAACGTGATTTGGTCAGCCTTTTCTTTCTTTTTAATAATAGTCTCTGATGCTTTATCAGAACATGAGAACAAAATGAATAGGCACAAAAAAAGGAATGAAGTGTGTTTCATTCCTAAATATACTTGTAATGTTTTACCACTATCTAGTTAGTTTCGTTCTCGCCTAACAATTCTTTTTTGATCACATCCTTGAGTACTTCTTTGGGAAGTGCGCCAGACTGCATCATAGGCTGTCTACCGTCTTTCGGAATGAAAAGAATACTGGGAATACTTCTGATTCCAAACATGGCACTTAGCTCTTGTTCTACTTCGGTATCTACCTTGTAAATGTCTATTTCCGGAAACTCTGCTGCCAACTCTTCGAAGATTGGAGCTACCATCTGGCATGGTCCGCACCAATCGGCATAAAAGTCTATAATGGCCGGTTTTTCACCTTCAAACTTCCATTCTTTTTCTTTCTTGTAGTTGAATACCTTGGTTTCAAAATCAGCCAGACTTAATTGTTTTGTTTTCATACTTCTCAAATTACAAACATTTAAGTCTTGCAGCCAACAAACAGTTCCATAGAAGTATAACCAATGTAACACAGGTTACTTTTAGGGGTATTGATTACTCGTTGCTCCATCGGGGAACACCTTTGTAGCTCTCCCAGGTTGGCAGCCTTTTAGTTTCAGTTTTTGTAGTTTCTAGTGCGCGCAAAAACTTTTCCTCATGGCCGTTCAACCAGTTGGAGAATGTAGGGCCGGGTGAGTGGCCTTTGGTAATGTGCTTTAACAAGAGACCTATGTTAAAGGTGGTGCTGCTCAGGCCGGCACGGGCCAGTTTGGCATCTTGTGCATTACAGGCCTGCTCATATTGCCCTTTTACCGGAACCATTAATACAGGCTTGTTTAAGTACATGGCTTCACAAATGGACTCGAAGCCGGCAGTTGAGGCATAACCCGCGCAACCAGCCATTAGGTGTAAAAATTTTTGATCGTTGATGTAGTGAAAGGTGAGGTTTTTATGGGGTTTCCACTCATCGGGCAGTTGTTTGTTATCCCAAAAACAATGGATTTTAATTTTCTTGTTTTCCTTATGCCACTCTATGATTTCCTGAGCGTAGCCTTTGTTTACCACATAGGCCAGAATGTAGTCTCCGTTTGTCGGAGTGAGCGAAAAAACTTCCTTTCTTAAAAGCGGTGGGGCTATAATGAGCTTGGGGGAGTCGCTTTTCAGAGGTCTAAATGAAAGGGCTATTATTTTATGGCTGCCTATGGCAGTGAGTTGGTTGTTGAGCCGGAAGGCCCATTTCTGGGTTTTGAAACCCTCTGCAAAGGGAAAGCTATTGTGTAGTGCGAGGTATTGATGCGCGATACACACTCTTTGAGTAGTGGGTCTGAACAGTCCGAAATATAATCCTCCCAGTATGTCGTAGAAGTTTACTATAAGATCGGGTTTAAACTCTTTCCTAAACTTGTGCAGGCGAATGAGCTCTCTCAGAAAAAGGGGGGTGCTGAGCAGATTAAAAGTGACTGTTTTCCAAAGGTTTACAGATTTACTGTTTTTGTCGAAGTAGAAATTGGGACTTTTAAATGTCTTTAGATTAGCATTGGTGTTTTGCGCTACAAATTTGGGGATGCTTCTTCGGTTACTGGTGCCAACCGCAATGGCGGTTACCTGGTGGTTGGCATTGCTCAATATTTTTTCTAAAGCTAAGGCCTGTGTCATGTGTCCCCTTCCTTCGCCCTGAACAATAAAAAGAACTTTCATGTGATTATGCCTGACTTGCTGTTGCTGCTACTTCTTTTGTCCCATTGCCGGTGTAAGCATGAAGAGGAATGGTTTTTTCATCACTTTCATCTTTTTCCTTTTGGTTGCTTTCGCTGTAATACACAAGGCTCCACTCACCCTTCTTGTCTTCTACCAAAGCTGTCATTGATTCAACCCAGTCTCCGGAATTCAAGTAATGTATGCCATTAATGTGTTTAATAGCGGGCTGATGAATATGTCCGCATATTATGCCTTCACACCCTTTGTACAGGGCCATACTGGCGAGTTGTGTTTCAAAATCATCGATATATTTTACAGCCTGCTTTACCTTACCTTTTACTTTTTGCGAGAGCGAAAAATAAGGAAGCCCCTTTTTCAGTCGTCTGTAGTTGTATTGTCTGTTAAGCCACAGTAGAAAAGTATACCCTATATCGCCCAACTTGGCAATCCATTTGAATTGGGTAGTAATTGAGTCGAAAACATCGCCATGGGTGATGTAGTACTTTTTACCATGGCTGGTGTAAACAAGGTCTCTGGCGATTTTTAAATTGCCGACAGCAAAGGGTAGAATCTGATCGAGAAAGTCATCGTGATTGCCTCTCAGGTAGGTTACTTTGGTGCCATCTTCTTCTATCATTTTTAATATTTTGGTGAAGAAGCGGGTGTGCTTACGTTTCCATTTGCCTGACTTTTTGAGTTGCCAGCCGTCTATGATGTCACCGTTTAGAATCAGGTTCTCGCACCTGTATTGCTTTAGAAACCTTACGAGCTCTTTGGCTTTAGAGCCCTTTGTGCCTAGGTGAACATCAGAAACAATGATGGTTTTACATTCATTTTTCACTGTCTGAGGTTTGGGGGTTAGGGTTAAAACAATATCACATCTTTATGTGACCCCTTTATGACCAGTGAATTATCTGAATGCTATAAAAAAGAAGGTAGATACAAGGAGGGTTAAAATTGCCTTAATATAGGCTAAGCCTTGAGTTGTTCGTCTATATATTTCACGGCTTGTCCAACGGTTTGAAGTTTTTCGGCATCACTATCAGGAATTCTGATGTTGAAAGACTGTTCAAACTCCATAACAATTTCGGCATAGTCGAGAGAGTCTATCCCCAGATCTTTAATAAAGTTAGCATCCAATGTGGCTTCTGTAGGGGCAATGCCTATTTTCTCAACAAGTATTTGGGTTACCTTTTCTAGCGTTTTGCTCATTCGGTTGGTGGTAAAATTGGTTGGCGGAAGTTAAACCATTTCAATATAAATCTAAAACCTAAGGGTAAATTCTGTGCCTTCATTGATCACCGAACGGACCATTATGGCGCCTCCGTGTTTGCGCATAATTTGTTTGGATAATGAAAGACCTATACCGGATCCTTGCTTTTTGGTGGTAAAAAAAGGAATGAAGATTTTACCTAAAGCTTCTTCGTCTATTCCGGAACCATTGTCTCTAATCTTAATGGTTGGTCGACCATATTCATTCACAAACGCATTGATAATTATGGTTTTATCTTCTTCATTCTCTTCCAGGGCGTGCATGGCGTTCTGAATGAGGTTAATTAAAACCTGATCGAGCAGTTCTTTGTCTACATGCAGTTTTAAGTCTTTGGGTACAATATTTACAACAAAGTCAATACCCTTTACTTCCATTTCATGAGAAAGTAAAAGCTTAATGTGGTCAACAAGTTTTCTTATTTCTATCTCCTGGATCTTCGGTTCAGGAATACGTGTGAGGTTTCTAAAGTCAGAAACAAAGCGTATGAGCCCTTCGCTTCTTCTTTTAATGGTTTGCACAGCCAGATAAATATCTTCGAGCTCTTCCTTTTCAATCGGAACATCATCTTCAATATTGTCTACCAGATTTACTTCTACAGTATTGGCAAGAGATGATAATGGAGTGACCGAATTCATGATTTCATGTGTGAGCACACGAATCAGATTTTGCCAGGCATCCATTTCTTTTTCTTCCAACTCCGATTGTATGTTTTGAATAGACACCAGCTTAAACTCTTCGCCTCTTAATACCAGCTCAATCACATAAATAGAGAGTTGGGTTCGGGTGCCTTCACGGGTAAGTTCAATCAGGGCACTTCCTCCGGTTTTTAGTTTTACAAGCGACTCTACGAGCTTAGGACTTACTTTGCTCAGCTCAAAAATACTGTTGATGCTATCTATGCCAATGAGTTTCTTTGCCGCACTGTTAATGATCTGAACTTCTCCCAGCTTGTTGAAAGTAACCAAGCCAATGGCTACGTGTTGCACAATGGTCCTGAAATAGTGGTAATTGGCCTCTTTTTCGGCCCGTATTTCTCTAAACTTTCTAATTACGGTGTTGAATTCATTGTACAGCTCATTCATGGATTTACCTCTTCCTGAAGTGGGGTAGGTGGTGGTAAAATCATCATACTTAATAGAGCTTAAGAAACCTGCAATCTCTCGGTTGGTTTTGTCCAGGGTTCTTATTAGAAAATAGACCTGAAGGGCCACCAATAGTGCAATGAAGAAAGCATTTACATTATTGGCGGTTTCTATGTAGGCGTAGGCCAAAAGAAAAATAGAGCCAACCAATAAGGTGACTCTAATAATTATGGCCATTCTTAAGTTTTTAAAGCCCATGCTTTTCTAATCTTCGATACAATGAGGCACGTGTAAGCCCCAACTCTTTGGCTGCCTTAGAAATATTACCAGAATGCTTGTTAATGGCTTTGAGAATCACATTCTTTTCCACCTCATCCAGATTCAGATTATCCACACTTTCTGTTTGGGAGTCGGCTTTTTGAACCAGAAAGAAGAAGTCGTCTGGCATTAATACATTGCCTTCGCTCATAATAATTGCGCGTTCAATGGCATGTTGCAACTCCCTGATATTGCCGGGCCAGGAGTATTTCGATAGTTTCTTATAAGTAGACGGAGCGATTTTTTTGGGGGGCTTTCTATACTTTTCACAGTAGACCTTCACAAAATGGTCGGCCAAAAGATTAATGTCGTCTTGTCGCTCGCGCAAAGGAGGAAGGTGAATTTCTACAGTATTGATGCGGTAAAGCAAGTCCTGCCGAAAGGTATTTTCGGCAACCATATCGTACACCGGCATGTTGGTGGCGCAAATAAGGCGTATGTCAATATCTATGGGTTTATTGGTTCCAATTCGGGTCACCTGCCTGCTTTGTAGTACGGTAAGCAATTTAGACTGAAGAGGCATACTCAGGTTGCCAATCTCATCTAAAAACAACGAGCCTCCTGATGCTACCTCAAATCTACCAGCTCGGTCTTCCTTGGCATCGGTAAAGGCGCCTTTCTTATGGCCAAATAGCTCCGATTCAAACAGTGTTTCCGTAATGGCTCCCATGTCTACCCCCACAAATACATTGTCTTTGCGCAGGGAACGCTGGTGAAGTGCACGAGCCACAAGCTCTTTACCCGTACCGTTTTCCCCCAAAATAAGCACATTGGCATCGGTGCCCGCTACTTTGTCTATTATGCTAAAGACATTCTTCATGGCGGGGCTGTCTCCTATAATGTCTTTAAAAGGCTTGCTTATATCATCTTCCAGCTGCTTTTTGGCGCTTTTGAGCTTTTCTACTTCTTTGTAGCTCTGCTTTAGTTTAATGGCCGAAGAGAGTGTGGCGAGAAGTTTTTCATTTTGCCAGGGCTTCAATACAAAGTCGGTGGCCCCTTCTTTGAGAGCCCGCACGGCCATTTCTACATCGCCAAAGGCAGTAATCAATATAACCACTGCTTTGGGGTCGGCTTCTAAAATCTGTTCCAACCAATAGAACCCTTCTTTACCACTGGTAATGTCTTTACTGAAGTTCATGTCCAGCAATATGACATCATAGGTCCCATTGTTCATTAAGAAAGGAATCTTCTTGGGGTTCTTTTCTATAATCACCTCTTTGGCGTGCTTCTTCAGCAAGAGTTTGGCTGCAATGAGCACGTCCTCGTCATCATCTATTATCAGTATTTTTCCCAGTTCTTTGTCCACAAGCTTGTATTTGAAAAGTTATTGCAACTGAAATAATGCCAATTGGCATAGAAGCGAAATATAGGGGATTAGTTTTAGAGGATGTCCGATATCGCAACAAAATTAGTCCGATTATGAACGTGTTTTTCTTGAAAAGTATCGCTTATGCGAGCATTGAAAACTCCTGAGCTTTGTGCGTAATAGCAATAAATTGAGGTGAAATTTGCTAAAAACAGGTACGTACAGATATCGGCTCGGGTGCAGGCGAAAAAACCTTACTTTTAAAAGAATTTGGTTTTGCAGATGAAATGAAAGTGTTTATATTGCACCTGTTGTTTTGAATTAATTTAAAGATTAATTCAGATATTTTGAGTTTTTGACCTTTGGGCTCGGTGCTGACCATACCGAGCCTTTTTTTATGCCCAATGGGCTCTTCCGGTGTTCGATTGTGTTCGTTTTCGATCAATTTCTGTTTTAATTCTGTACACTTACATGCAACCTGGCGGGGTGGGATATAGTCTATTCGTTTGATTTATAGTGTTTTACAAAAGTGGCACCCTTGTTGTCAATCGGTGATCGGACTAGAAAAAACGAATAATTAGCAATGGACAGAAAAATTAAAAAGAAGACTTGGACAACTAAGCGCATAGTGACCATTCTCGGCAGTGCCGCTATTCTATACTTAATACTTTACGTTTTTATTTTTAATGATAACTCGGCCAAGCTCAATGTAGAAATTGAGAAGATAAGTGTGGGTGAGGTTATTGAAGGCCCTTTTCAAGAGTTTATACCTATTCCCGGTACGGTTCAACCCAAAACCACTATATATCTCGATGCGAAAGTGGGCGGCAACGTTGAACGAAAGTTTTTAGAAGGTGGAGTAAGAGTAAAAAAGGGAGATACTATTCTTAAGTTGGAGAACCGGCAGCTCGAAATGAATTATATCAGCGAGCAAACTCAAACCAACCGGTTGAGAAACGAGATTGAAAACACTAACAACAGGTTGCAACAACAGCTTTTTACTTCGAAAGCACAGGTTATATCACTAGACTTTGACATCGATGAGGCCAAGGACCAGTTGATGCGTACTGAGCAACTCTGGAAGAACAAAGTAGCCACTGAGCAGGAGTACTTAAACGCCAAAAGAAGGTATAACCGTTTGTTGGCTACCAGAACAAATACACTCAAGCAAATGGAGTTTGACTCCATCAATAATATTACCCAGCGCGATCAGAATATTGAAAGATTGGTAACCTCCGAAGATGCCCTGAAGTTGGTGCAGCGACAGTTGGAGGACTTGTATGTGACAGCTCCAATAGATGGTCTTCTTTCTACAGTAAATGCAGAGATTGGCCAGCAAATAGGACAGGGAACTACTATTGCCCAAATTGATGATTTGGACGGCTTTAAAGTGTCGGCTTTAGTAGATCAGCACTATTTGCCCAGAATATATGAGGGGTTGGTAGGAACTTATGATTTTGCCGGAAATACCTACAAGCTGGAAATCAGAAAGAAGTTTCCTGAAATCAACAACGGTCAGTTTGTGGTAGAGCTTGTTGGTGAGATTCCTGAAGGAGTCAGACGAGGCCAGGAGCTTTCTGTGCGACTCCAATTGAGTGAGGAAAAAAGAGCTATTCAGATACCTAGAGGTAGCTTCTTTCAAACTACAGGTGGTAACTGGATCTTTGTGTTGAACGAAGATGAAACCGAAGCCGTCAAGAGGAGAATCAAGATTGGAAACCAAACTCCACGGAACTATGAAGTACTGGAAGGTTTAAAACCTGGAGAAAAAGTGATATTTTCATCATACGAAGGGTATGAAGATAAGGACAAGCTTATCATCAAGAAATAAATTAATTCAAACAACTAATTAACTTTTATAATTATGGGAAACAACAAGAGTATCATCACCACTAAGGGGCTGAAGAAGTTCTATTACACGGATGAAATCGAAACGACCGCGTTGAATAACGTAAATCTTCAGATTGCTGAAGGTGAGTTTGTTGCAATCATGGGACCATCGGGTTGTGGTAAATCTACTTTACTAAACATCATTGGTCTATTGGATAACCCTTCTGAAGGGGAGTTCTATTTTTACGATGAAGAGGTCTCAAAATATTCTGAAAGACAAAGAGCAGAGCTTAGAAAAAGAAACATTGGTTTCGTGTTTCAGAGCTTCAACCTTATTGACGAGCTAACGGTATATGAAAACGTAGAGCTTCCTTTAATCTATCTCAAATATCCATCTTCTGAAAGAAAGCAAAGGGTAGAAGAAGTGTTGGAACATATGCAAATTATGCATAGAAAAGACCACTTTCCACAACAGTTATCAGGTGGTCAGCAGCAAAGGGTGGCTGTAGCCAGAGCGGTTGTTGCCAAGCCTAACCTAATTCTTGCGGATGAGCCAACGGGTAACCTTGATTCTACCAACGGCCAGGAAGTAATGACACTTCTTAGCGATTTGAATGCAGGAGGTACAACCGTAATTATGGTAACGCACTCTGCTACCGATGCAGAATACGCTCACAGAGTGGTGAACCTGTTCGATGGTCAGATTGTATCTGAGAACATCAATTCTAAAGAGAATTCACTGGTTTAGTAACTCAGTAGAATGCTGAATGTGAGGCGGTCTCAAAAGCTTCAAAACACGTGATTCTGAACTTGTCTACCGACAGGCAGGTTAATTTCAGAATCTATAAGTTCTACAAAGAGCACTATGAAGCCCCTGAAACCTGCTTTTGCCGCAGGCAGGCAAGTTCGGGGTGGCACTTATCTGGCTTTTGAGGCAACCTCCTGAAATAACAGGGACATAGGCTTCCCTCAGATCTTTATTGCCTAACGGATAGAAAACATTATTATGAAAAAGATACTTTCAATAGCCCTATTACTGCTAATGGCCATGCCGGGGGTGTTTGCACAAAAAGTGCTTACACTAGAAGAGTGTATCGATATTGCTTTGCAAAACAATATTGCTTTAAAAAGGGCCAGAAACAGTGCTGAAATTGCCAGGGCGCAATATACCCAAAGCAAGTTCAACTTTTTACCTTCTTTGAGTGCCGGGGCTTCCCACAACTGGTTCGAAGGGCTTTCTTTTGACCAGACTTCGGGAAATCTGGTAAATACTACTACCCTAAGTGGTGGTGGTTCCATTGGTGCCAGTATGACTCTGTTCGATGGATTTTCGAATTTGCTAGGTATGCAACAAGCCAAGGCTAGCTATGAGGCTGCAGAAGAAAATGTAAAGAGTACTGTTCAGCTAACCCAAGCCAATGTGGTAAACGCTTTTCTTCAGGTGGTAACCACCAAAGAAAGCCTCAAAATTAATGAAGCCCTTAGAGAATTGTTACAAGAACAACTGGAAAGGGAAGAGATTAGAGAACGAGCGGGAGTGGGTAATATGGAGCAAGTGTATAACTTCAGATCTCAAATTGCCCAGCAAGACCTGGTTATAGTAAATAACCGGAATACGCTAGAGTCTTCTAAGTTGCAGCTTATTCAGCTCTTGTTGTTGGATCCTTCGGAAGAATATAGTTTCGAGGGCATAACGCTCAACGATAGTTTGCTGGAACAAGAACTACAAAACTATAATGAGGTGCATGAAAAGGCCATGAGCTTTTCTCCGGGCGTACGTTCGGCCGAGTTGAGTTTAGAAGCTTCCAGAAAAGCCATGCAGTCGGCCAAATATTTGTGGATGCCAAACCTATCTATTTCGGCAGGCTACGGAACCAGTTGGTCATCCAACCTGAGAGACCAAACCGATGGTTCTGTAATTGACCTTTCTACCCAGTTCGATAATAACAGAAGAAAGTCTGCCTCTTTAAACCTTAACATTCCATTGTTTAACAACTTTAGGAATAGAACTCAGATGCAGACCAGCAAGATTCAAATGCTTAATTCTGAGCTAGGATTGGAGCAGGCTAAAAATGACCTAACCAATCAGTTGCAGCGGGCATATCTGGATTTGGTAAATGCTAAAACTACCTATGGGGCAGCTAAGCAAAGTCAATTGAATCTAAACCAGTCGTTTGAATTTGCGAAGACCCGCTATGAAAATGGAACGATAGACTTTGTTACATACCTGCAGAGTCTTAATGCTAAGAATAGGGGAGATTTCGAAATGTTGAGATCGAAATACAGCATATATCTGAGAAAGCTGATTTTGGATATTTATATGGGCGAATTAATTTCTCCCACTAATAATTAATGGTATAGTATTCAACAACTTTACCAGACTGAATGATAATCTGATTGTTTTCCATAAATACTGTTTTAAAAGAAGGGTTGGCACGTCCAACCTTTCTTTTTTGCTTAGAGTAGATATCTACCAGCACTATCTGCCCTTCTTCTATGCTTACGAGTGAGTTTTCGCTAAAACTAAAGTAAGCTCCCCCTTTGAGGGGAATTGTGTCCATATAATTACCCAGATTATCAAAAACGAGTATCCCTGAATTCTTATCACCAACAAAAAGCAGGTTTTGATATTCGCGCATAAAAGTGGGCTGAATGTTTTTTACTGAAAGACTGAGGGATAAAATGTTATCAAGAATGGTTTCTCCATTGTTTAGGTCAACCTTCTTAACGGCCAATGTATTGTTGTCGAACAACCATAGGTTGTTATCTCCGGAGAGGGTGGCCAGACCACTAAAATTACTTATGCTCAGCGACTGCAGAGGATAGCGTTCAGAATCGGTAAGAAAGCGATTTAAGAAAAGGTACTCCTGAAAGTTCTGGTAGTAAGCAAAAACTCTTAAACCCTGCCAGGCTTCGAGCAAAGTGGGGGCTGCCTTGCGCTGTGGCGAAAAGTGGTATAGCATTTTGCCGTTGCTATCGTATTTCTCAATGGTACCGTCTTTACTGGCAAAGTACAAGTAACCCTGGCGATCTATTGAAGCTGCTTCCGGAATAAAATTAATTTCGAATCGGTGTTTGAATACCAATTGCTGAGCAGCGAGTTGGGTACTGCAAAGAAGCACAAGAAATAAGAAGCTAGCCCTCATAGGTCTTTAGTTCTACTTTACCTTCAGCATATTCAGCATAAGTAAAGGCACCAAGCCATTCACCCAGGTTAATGTATCGGCTGTTGTTTCCCACCTCAAGATCTAGCGGCAGATGACGATGACCGAAAATATAATAGTCTCTGTGTTTTTCTTTTTCTAAAGACTTGGCATATGACCAAAGCCATTCTTCTTCTCCCAGAAATCTTTGCTCAGTGTTGTTGGCCTGAGCCCTGCTTTTTCCGGACCAAAAATTGGCCAGGCCAATACCCACATTGGGGTGTAGCCAGTGAAAGGCCCATTGAAAGAAACGATTGGTAAATATTTTTTTTAGAAACTTATACCCCTTATCACCCGGCCCCAGGCCGTCACCATGCCCAACATACAAGCTGGTTTGGTTAATGAATAGGTCAATGGGTTCGGTATATACCTTAGCATTAAATTCTTCCTCAAAGTATCCAAACATCCACAGGTCATGGTTTCCGGTAAAAATATGAAGCTCTATACCGGAATCAGCTATTTCGGCCAATTTGCCCTGGAAACGCGAAAAGCCCTTGGGGATGGTGGTCTTATACTCAAACCAAAAATCGAATAAGTCGCCCACTAGAAAAATGGCATGGGCATCTTTTTGGCATTGACTAAGCCAATCAATTATCTTTTGCTCTCTCTCCCGACTCTTTGCTTTGTTGGGTATGCCCAAATGAAAATCCGATGCGAAGTAAACTTTTTCTGATGCTTTAGGCTTAAGCTCCATGGGTTAAAAAAGGAATTGGCGCAAGTTAGCGGAAAGGGTAAAACAAAAAAAATCAGGCGGTAAGCCTGATTTTTTTATGGATTATGATTCTTCTTTAGGAGGGCTATCGTCAAGGCTGGTTTGCTCTTTCGTTTCAGCCGCTTCTTCTACACTTTCTTTTTCTGCAGCTTCTGCTTCTTTTTTTGCTTTTCCATTGCTGCTGTTGGTGTAAGCCTGGTAAGTGGTTTCCTTCTCAAAAGGACGCTTACCAATAAGGCCTTCCAAATCGGACTGGAAAAGAATCTCTTTGTCAAGAAGTTCTTTGGCCAAAATTTCCAGCTCTTTCTTCTTTTCTAACAGCAACTGTTTGGTGCGCTCATAGGCCTGAGCAACAATCTTCTTAACCTCTTCATCGATGGTTTTGGCCGTATCTTCTGAATAAGGTTTGTTGAAACTGTAGTCGTTTTGCTTGGAGTCATAGAACGATATATGACCAATCTTGTCGTTCATTCCATAAACCGTTACTATGCTGTAAGCCATTTTGGTTACTCTTTCCAGATCGCTTAAGGCACCGGTAGATATTTTACCGAAAATAATCTCTTCGGCAGCCCTGCCACCCAGGGTCATGCACATCTCATCGAGCAATTGCTCAGTTTGGTAAAGGAACTGCTCTTTGGGCAGATACTGTGCATAGCCCAAAGCGGCTACTCCTCTAGGTACGATCGACACTTTAACCAACGGATCGGCATGTTCCAGAAACCAGCCGGCCACGGCATGTCCGGCTTCGTGGTAAGCCACAATCTTTTTCTCTTCAGGAGAAATAATTTTATTCTTTTTCTCAAGCCCTCCAATTACACGGTCAATAGCGTCCTGAAAATCGGACATATCAACTGCTTTTTTGTCTTTTCGGGCGGCAATAAGGGCGGCCTCATTACACACGTTGGCTATTTCTGCACCAGCAAAGCCGGGAGTTTGGGCCGAAAGCTTCTTAGGGTCTACATCTTTTTCGAGCTTGATTGGCTTGAGGTGTACTTTAAAGATAGCCTCCCTACCCACAATGTCGGGTTTGTCTATGCTTATTTGACGGTCAAATCGTCCCGGTCTAAGTAAGGCATTGTCCAGTACATCGGGACGGTTGGTAGCGGCCAAAATAATTACTCCTGAGTCTGTGGCAAAACCATCCATCTCCACCAGTAGGGAGTTCAGGGTATTTTCGCGTTCATCATTAGACCCCGGCATTTGACCTTTACCTCTCGATCTACCAATGGCATCAATCTCATCGATAAAGACTATACAAGGTGCTTTTTCTTTGGCTTGCTTAAACAAGTCTCTTACTCGGGCAGCACCTACACCCACAAACATTTCGACAAAA
>NZ_DDDQ01000100.1:0-8924 GCF_002336325.1 Roseivirga sp. UBA1976
TCTCACAATTAGGTACTTGGGGTAACCTCCGGCTTGCTTACACAAAAACTGGCTTATGTTGAAATGTGGAGTGAGTTGAAGGTTGGCCGTGGCCTCTGTAACCTCAAACAAGCCTTTGGGGCGTTCATAAATTGGATCATTGTTGAGCATTCTGGCCGGATAGTTGCCTATACGATATCCGTTGAGGTATTCTCCCTTTTTATTGGACATAGGCGTAAGCACCAGAATGTTCAAGACCATTCGTTCTTCGCCCTTGCTAATAGCAACGGAATATGCTCCAGGCTTGGCAGGGGCTTCTACTTTATAGGCCATAACCGATATGTTGATCACGGAAAGGTCATTGCCCTGCAGCTCAAAATCGGTATTGGCCGAAACATCAAGTACCTCACCGGGCATTACAAAAAAACTAAAGAGGCTATAGGGTACTTCTTCACCGTTGACCAACACATGAAACGAGAGTTTATTTTTTGCCAGGGCAGCGCTACTTAGTGCTACCAGAAGCATTAGTGTAGAGGCTATTCTAACCATGAGTTAATTAAGGTTGGGAGCACTTTCCGAAAGGGCACTAATTACCGCGGCATCTCTCTGGTACACATCGTTTCTAAATTGCACGCCATCTTCATCGACCCAGGCCGTGAGGTAAAGAATATGCACACTGAGTGGCTTACGCAGCATGACAGTTTTATCTCTGCCGGTTTCCAACACCGCTTTTATTTTCTCTGTATTCCAATCGGGCATTTCAGCGATCAGGTAATTGACAAACGAAAGGGGTTGGTTGAGACGGATACATCCGGAACTAAAGGCTCTGTCGGGTCTATTGAAGAGTTCTTTGCTGGGAGTATCATGAATGTAAATGTTGTACTTATTGGGAAACATGAACTTAACAGCTCCAAGGGCATTGGCCGGGCCGGGTTCTTGCCGAATGGTATAGGGGAAATAGTTTTTAGAGAGCTTGGCCCATTCAATACTTTCTGCAGCTACCTCTTGCCCTCCCTGCAGCACTTTCATTTGCTTGGTTTTCAGGTAGTTTACGTCTTTTTTCACTTCAGGAAGTACATCGTTGAAAAGAATGGTTGGGGGTACCGTCCAGTAAGGGTTCAGCACAAAATAGGTCATTGTATCGCTGAAAACCGGGGTTTTCCGAAATGGCTTGCCCACTACTACCCGCTGCTCAAAGGTGAGCGAATCGAGCTTAAATACTTTCATTTTATAATCGGCAATGTTTACAAACACATAATGATCGCCCAAGTCTTGGTTTATCCAACGAAGCCGCTCAAGATTGGCTTTTATCTTGGCTATCTTGGCTTCTACCGACACATTGAGGGTAGCCAGTGTTTGTTTACCTACATTGCCATCGGCCTCCAGCCCATGGTGTTGCTGAAAACGCCTTACTGCCTCGGCCAGCTCTTGTGTATACTGATCGTTGGGTTCTTCTTCCATAAGAAAATAGCCTTCTATGGAAAGTCGGTATTTGAGCGATTGTACCCGGCTTCCGCTCATACCCGGCTTCAATGTTTCTCCAGCTTCAATGGTATTCCAGCCACCGTTTTGTCTTATTTCGCGGTAGTGCATTAGTGCGCTCACCAAGCCACGATAGCTTTGGCTTTCGGGCTGCAATTGTTCAAATTGCTCTTCCATATTGCCTTGTTGCAGGCACTTTTTCAGAAAGGTTTTTGCATTGCCCTCTCTACGCACTGCCTGCCATTCGCCTTCTACTTCTTCCGGGTTTAGCTTTCCATTGAGAAAATGACTGGCGTATAAAAGAAAGGCATCGGTAAACAGTAAGTCGGCATCGGTGCTCTGCGACTCCACAGGATCGGCATAAAGGCGGTTTAGCACCTCAAAGTGATAATCGGCCGGGGTAAGTCCATGATCATAGGCCTTATTCACCAGATTGAGAAAAGACTCCTGAAGGGGGCGGGTCCACACCCGTCTGAATTCATTTTCAAAATAAAATTCGGGCAGCAAGCGAACACTGTGAATTAGCTCACCTCTCACCTGCACAGGCACTCCCGCACTAATGGTTTCAGTGTATTTTCGAATGGCTTCATTGGACTGCCCCATGGTTGCCTGAACCACAACGCACCATAGAAATCCCAATACTGCTTTTCTTATTTTCATCGGTTACGCTTCTCTTTCTAATATAGCTTTCCTTTTGACGAATGTCTAGCAAAAGGTCACAGAAAACGAGCAGTCTTATTTACAGAAGTACTTGGTTTTGAACTAAAACTATGGCTTTGCCAAATGCACTGTATTAGTTCCAATTCCTGATTTTTCCCCTCAGGCACTGTAGGCTTCATTTGGTGATTGTGAATGGATTTTTGGGGAATACCAAAAGTTGGGTTGAAGGTATGGTAGAGAATTAAACGAAGGGTCAGAGAAGCTACAGATTAGACAAGGCAAGGGCACGTATTCCTGCCTAAGCGCTTCTCCCCATTTTGTGGGGCATACCGGATTCGAACCAGTGACCTCTGCCCTGTCAAGGCAGCGCTCTAAACCAACTGAGCTAATACCCCTTTTGCAAGCCTAAGCCCGGCTTGACGGTTTCTTAACGTCTTAAAAGACTCATTTGTGAAGATACCAATGATGCCAGTAGAGAAGCTCAAGCCATGCAACTTGAGCACGTACACCTGGAAACTCTAATAAAAAGACGGTCTCTCAACTGCCTTACAATTATAGCAATAATCTTAGTTTCTAGTGATGGTTGTACAGTTTTCTATAATACTCATCGGCCATTCGCGAAGCCCTGAAGTACTTATTCACATCGGCCATGCTCTGAAAGTTCATTTCCACCCATTGCTCGTGGTTTTTATAATACATGGGCACGATTTCCTCTTCAAGTATGTGCATCATATGGTCGGCATCCCATTGGTCTTGTTCGCCTTCCGGAGCGGTTGTATCGGCCTCCGGAATAACGAAAGCGTTTTTGCCATGCTCTCCAAACTCCAGAATCCAGCCATCGTTGGTAGAAAAGTTGAGCGAGCCGTTCATAGCGGCTGTCATACCTGAAGTTCCTGAGGCTTCCAACGGAATTCTGGGGTTGTTCAACCATACATCGGATCCTTTTTTCATCATGGCCGAAAGGCTCAGTTCGTAGCCTGTTAGGGTTGTGGCGTTGTGGTACTTTCGTGTAAAATGCACCAGCCAGTTGAAGGTGCTTACAGCCGAATGATCTAGCGGATAAGGTTTTCCTGCCCAAATCATTTGTACAGGGTAGTCTTTATTGTTGAGCAGGGCCTCAAAGCGAGCCACATCCCGGGCAATCAGGTCGGCCCTCTTGTATCCTGCAAAGCGTCTGGCCCATACAATAGTGAGTATATTGGGGTCAAAGATCTTCCCGGTCTGGTCGGCCACCAGTTGAAAAAGCTCGCTTTTCAAAGTCTTCTTTCTGCTAGTAAACTTTTTCACACTTCGTTTTTCATAGGCCTTTTCCAGTTCTTTATCGGTCCAGTAAGTTTTGTTCTGAGCGTTGGTAATTGGAATAATGTCGCAGATGTTGGTGTAGCCTCCCCACATGGCCGATGAAACTTCCTGATGTTTTTTGGATACGGCATTGGCTATTTTAGACAGTCTCAAGGCCGCCAGAGTGTGGTTGAACATTCCTTCATCTAAGCCAATGAGTCGATCTATTTCGCCAATAGAGAATCCGTTGAAGAACCCAAGTTTATGTAAGAAATTGGGGTCGTTTATCTCATTACCGGCTTTAACAGGGGTGTGGGTAGTAAACACCAATTTTTCCCTCACTTTTTCTACGCTTCCTAGTTTTTCCAACAAACGAAAAGCTGCGGGAAGGGCGTGTGCTTCATTAAAATGGTAAAGCTCTACCTCATGACCTAATTTTTCCAGAAGCTTGGCTCCCCCCACCCCAAGCAAAATGTATTGAGCAATGCGCGTAGCGATATTGTTGTCGTATAGTTTATGCGTGATGGTGTGGGCCAGGTGGTCGTTTTGCGGGTGGTCGGTAGAAAGCAAAAACAACGGGGCTGTGCCAAACACTTCGGGCGCCAGATAATACACCTTGACCTTAACCGGGTGGTTGTCGACCGTAATTTCAATATCGAAATCGAGCTCCTGAAGAAAATTATAGTGCCGTTCTTGCCAGAGTACATCCAACTCGTTGTTGTGTTTTCTTACCTGATCGTAGTAGCCGTACTTCCAAAGTATGCCAATACCCACCATATTTTGCTTAAGATCATAGGCACTGCGCATGTGCGATCCGGCCAAAAACCCCAGGCCTCCTGAGTAAATTTTAAGGGGCTGGTCGATGGCAAATTCCATAGAGAAATAGGCCACGGGCTTCTCATAGCCTTTACCAAATTTGTACGGATGCTTAAGTTTAAAATTCATGCGTCTGGCTTTTTAAGGAATATCAAAAATACAGATATGGCCGGTGCAGAACTTTGCTGTACTACAAAACTTTGATGCAAACGTTTGTGCATCACCAAGATTCCTTAAAGCGTAATGAAATCAATGAAATTATATCTCCCATTAATTCCTTGTTCATAGGAAGCAACGTTTGCAAGAATCACCAGCAGGGTCGAGGCTATTTTTTTCTTTGCCTTCCTTGCGAAGTACCTATTATGTTCCGCACGGGAGTTATTCCACTTTTTGTGGCCCTTGTTCAGGTTTCTTCACCCGATGCACTCAGTTATTGCTCTTTGGAGGTTTTGGTAGGTGCCACCAAGGCACCAATAGACTTGGCCAAAGACCAGGGGAGACTTCCTCTCGTCCTAATGAGGAAAAAGACTGAATCTGGAGGGTTGTTGATGCACTGCATGGGGTTTTAAAGCCAAACAGGCGTATTCATGAAAAAACCCTCCGAAGAGGGCTTTATGTTTTAACAGATAATTGATAGCATACCTACTCCTTCAAAACTATTTCATCAAAGTCAGTGGAGAGTTTTTTTACAAATGATCTTATAGAATCTTCACTTTTTTTATTTTCAACATAAAACTCAATTCTCTGATTTTGTCCTTTGTAGTTGAACGACAAGAAATTACCTCCACCTACTCGCAAACTTCGTGTTCCATAGCCATTCAAACCTACATTTTTGATTTCAAATACGATAGACTTCAATTCACTTATATCAAACCCAATATTCTTATAATTAATCGTTTTATCAGTAATAATAAGTAAATCTCCAGTTTTAATACTCAAATACTTCAGATAAATAATTATACCACTCAAAACAAAAACACCACTAAGAGTATAGAAATACATGTTCCATTCTCTTGAAATACCAAAAAGAAATGAGAATGAATCTAAATTAGGCCTAGCTGGAGTAAAAAAAAGCCAAACACCATAACCAACACCTAAGAGCACGTAGGCTAACAACTTGACCTTTCTAATCAAACCAAAATCCCCAGATTTCAGCTTCAACTGGGTCTTAGCTTCCAACTAATATCTTTTTAAGTAATTTATGACCCCCCCATCAGAAATGAGTCCTTTTTTCTCTTTCATTATAAGAGTATCATTACCGATAAAAGAGATTATATATTCTTTTCTACCTAAAATCAAGGTATCACCTTCCAGTCTGAAATCATAAAAAAAATCCTCGGTACTATAGTCCTTCACAATTGAGCCATTCATGAATTCGATATCAGATATTAAAGTAGTTCTTATCCCAGTGCTCATTAGTGTATCGCCATTCGCAGTAGTTCTTTCATAAGCACTCCATCTACCCATTATTTTCTCACCGTTTCCATTGACTGTTTCACCTTGGCAAGACACTCCGATTAAAAGAACCGATAGAGCCAAACACAAAAACTTATACCTACGCATCATCTTCTTCACTATTATTTACAAGTATGCTATAAAAATATCTAATTCCTTGCTCTCCCTCCTTCATACTCGACTCATACTCTTCCCTATTGTAATCAATTCATCTAATTGGATTATTAGCGGCATAGACATAAGGTGTCTGGAAATGATACTTGTTTGCAAATGGGTCTATGGTTGAAAACCTTCCAATCTGTGAATCATAATTTCTAGCTCCATAATTGTACCAATCCAGATCAAATTCTTCATTAAGCTCCTTTCCATTATACTTGAACCGATTTGATTTGGGCAAGGGCACACTAGAATACAATGCCTGTATATTCATCCCAAAAGAATAGTAATGATCTTCCTGTAGTATCTGGCCTCTGGTGTGGGTAATTCTCAGGCCATCGAAGTACACATTGTGAGTGGTGTTGCTCTCATTGGAGAGGTAGATGTAGGTGAAGCCGGCTTGTTCTACTGGTTTGGTAATCATAAGCTGCTGATGGACACCTAAAGCATCGCCTATCTGGTTATACCCTGCATCTACAAATCTAAAATCTTTATCGAATAGAATATAGTTGAGGTAGGCCCGGGGTTTTACACTTCAATACCGCTTTTAAAATACTATAATCTTTAATCCTCGTTTGTAACGAGGATTAGGGGGTTGTGGCGGATGGCCAGGTGTTCTACTTGGATTTTGAGTGTAGACCTGAGCCTGTCCAGGCCGTCAAGTCTGATGCCGCCCAGGATGGTGATTTCTAGCGGTGTTTTTTTGTAAGTGATGTGTTTTGCATTGGTGGTGACTAAACTTCTTTCCATGGAAAAAATATTTTTCACTGAATGACCCTTCGTAAAACTACCTTTTCCTTCTAAACTCAACAAGAACTATCCCGATTGTCTATGAACAATACTTCCCCTAATATTGTGAAAAACCCTGTTTTTACTACTTAAACCTGAACTATACAGCATGACTTTTGGACAAAAACTGGCGTCCTGTCGCAAGGAACAGAGGCTTTCCCAGGCCGAGATCGGAAAACGGTCTGGCGTTAACGGGGACATCGTGGGAAAGTACGAAAGAGATGAGATTAAGCCTTCTATTGACACGGCTGCCAAGATTGCCGATGCGCTAAACGTAACGATTGATTTCCTGGTGAAGGATGGTGAGTACCAGAACATCGACAATGATGCTCTGAAAAGATTGAGGCTATTGGAAAAGCTTAACCCCAAAGACAAAGATCACATCTATGCCCTGATGGACGCTTTCTTTGCCAAATACAAAATGGATTCTCTATTGCAGTAAAAACCCTGCCGAAGCAGGGTAGTATATTTCTATCAATCTGATTTGATATATTCTTGTCCATCCCAAAGTAAACGGTTCTTATTTATAACTTTCACATAATCCCCATCTAACCTTTTGTAGGTTAAGTATCCATAGTTAAAGCCTGGGACGCTTACTTCAAAAACATTCGAGGTAGGATCCTTCACTTCATATTCTTTTGTGAGTACTTCTCGTGCGCCAATATTCCTGCCTCTAAAGGAATAGGTGGGATAAATGCCTATGCTAAATTTCTGCACTTTCCCATTATTAGGGTTGGCCAGTACAATTCTGTTGGAATCAAAATATCTCAAGGTTTCATATTCTAGCTTTTGGACATCCGAATCAATGTAAAGATGATAAACAATACCCTTCTTATTCTTTCCACTGTTGCCCTCATTATAGCCTTCAATCGGACTCGAGATATCAAAGTATACTGAATCATAATTAGTCTTGCTTTCTTCTACTTGCAGATCAACTGGTAAATACAGTTTTGGATCACTAAACAATTTTATTAACCCATCATTTTCTAGTTCCCAGTATCCATACGCTATAGTATCGCAACATTCATAAGGAGGCATATGGGTTTGTTGATATGTGTCTATGAACAGAAATGAGTTTTGGTCAAACCTAAGTTGGATATTCTTATTTTCCTTTTGAAGGAATGTTCCTTCAATCTGTTCCGGTAACATCTTCACTGCCGAACAAGCGGAGATGAGAAAAAGAACAAAAAACAGTTTTATAAATTTAGTTACCATCCTTTTTTTGCTTTCTTTTATGCTTCTTATAATTTCTTATTCCCATTTGACGATTTTGCCATATTTGATGTAAAACAGGGTACACAGGCGTTCCATCTTTCTTTTTGAGATTCCCTATGTATTCCAAATCAATATCGTCACTTGATCTAACTGAGCCAGGTAAGGAGGATGGTTGATAACCAAATTGTGCTGTATATCCTGCTATCTCATCTGACAAGCCAGTAGCAGTTGTAGGTTGCAAATATCCACTACTTGTAAATTCCAACCCATTTTCGGAGTTAATTGATCTGGAAACATGTTCAATTTCATGAACATGTAGTGCATCCGAGCTTCCCTGAATATTTATAACACCATCACTGCCTTCTTTCACATAATTTGTCTCACCACTATTACTCACTAAATCAAAAGTTCTTTCGTGAGCACCGATTGCATCAATAGCTTCTATCGTGTTATCTAAACTTTCAGTACGTGAGTTAATGGTGGCTATTCTTCCTTCTAATTTCTCTGTACTTTTTCCCTTCGCCTCTCTTTTTGCTATTCTAGCTTCAAGTCGGCCTTTCTGCTTTGCCAGTTGTTCTTTCCTATTTTGTACATTCTGCTTCAACCTATCTGCCTCTTTCTGATCCTTCCAAATCATTCCATCTGGATCAATATATTTGATCGGGTTATTCTTCACATAATGATAGGGTGTCCATGCTTCTTGAGTAACCTCGGCTAAAGGATCTACCTGGATGAATCGTCCAATTGCGGGATCAAACAACCTAGCCCCGTAATCGTACCATCCGGTTTCCTCTTGGAGTTCCTTCCCGTTATATAGGTATTTGTTGGGCTTACTCAATGGAGCGGAAGAACTGAGAGCGTTTATCGAGAGACCAAAAGGATAATAATGATCTTCCTGTAGTACCTTGCTCTTGGTGTGGGTAATCCTCAGGTCATCGAAGTACACATCGTGAGAGGTGTTGCTCTCATTGGAGAGGTAGATGTAGATGAAGCCGGCTTGTTCTACTGGTTTGGTAATCATAAGTTGCTGATGGGCTCCTGAGGTGTTGCCTACCTGGTTATACCCTGCATCTACAAATTTAAAATCTTTA
>NZ_DDDQ01000093.1:0-4576 GCF_002336325.1 Roseivirga sp. UBA1976
TGACGTCCTAAGAGGGGATATTTTACTACTTACTTACATCGAACTCAGGTTAAATAAAGAATCTCAAAAGTGGTACAGGCAGGCTATAGGAAGGCTCTTTTACCTCGCCACCTTTGAGATTCTGACACTTACTTTTTGAGCAAATCTCTTATTTCAGTAAGAAGTAGCTCTTCTTTAGATGGTGCAGGAGGAGCTGCCGGCTTGGCTTCTTCTTTCTTCTCCCACTTTTCCTTCATGCGGTTATATCCCTTTACAATCATGAATACGGCCATAGCCACAATAAGGAAGGTGAGTATGGTATTGATAAACACTCCATAGTTGATAGCTACCTCTGCCGTGCCTTCTGCTGTTGCCTCTTGCAACACAATTTTCATGGTAGAAAAATCAACACCTCCAAGCAGCAAGCCAATAGGCGGCATGAGCACGTCATTGACCAAAGATTTGGCAATAGCTCCAAAATAAGTGGCCATAATAAGACCAACGGCAATTTCTACTACATTGCCTTTCGAGATGAATTTCTGAAATTCTTTCATTAGTAATTAACGTTTAAGGTTGATTGTTGGCCCCGAAGGGTATGAAGAAAGATAAGAAATAATCTCTGGTGGAGGGAGGGTGAATATACACACTTTTTTGATAATGAGACGATTGTAACCAGAGGGGCCTATACTCAAACAGCTGCTATCTTGCAAAAAACAGATTTATCGGGCTGCCCTTTTCTCAAGCGTTGCTTTGCACCTGTAACCAGTGGAGCTTTATTGCCCTGACATTAACTGGGCTATCATTCGGGTGCTTTTGTATTGCTCGAAGAGCACTTTTAGAAAAACCGTAATAGGAATGGACATTATGAGTCCGGGTACTCCCCAAACAAATCCCCAAAGCATAAGGGCAATGAGTATGGTAATGACATTGATAGAGAAAGACTTGCCCATGAAAATGGGTTCCAGAACCCCGCCAAATAAGGCCTGAACACCCGTGGCCGATAATGCGAAGAACAATAGCATAGACGCAGAGTCTATTTCTACAAAAGCAAAAATGGTAACGGTTATTACGCAAATTACGGACCCCACCATTTGAACAAAGTTGATGGCAAAGGCGAACAGACCCCAGAAAATAGGGAAGCTTACGCCAAAAAACCAGCAGACCAGTCCGGTGCCAATTCCCGTAAGCAAGCTCACAAAGAACTTCACCTTAATGAAGGTGAGCAGGTCTTTTTCTATTTTCCGGAAGGTCTTTATAGAAGCAAACTGCTGCTTTATAAGCGTAGATCGCATTATTTTTTGCACATCGAACGACTCTGCCAACAAAAGAAGTACAAAAAATATGGTGGTGAGCAACATAGATATTGTTCCACTCACAAAATCGACCGTAGGTACCAGATTTTTCATTACGGCCTCTTTGCTCACCAGGTCTTTGAGTGTTTCTTCGCCTTTGAGAAAATCTACACCAAAAAAGCCTTCCAGACTTGCAATGAGCTGTCCTAGTTTAGCTTTGGCTCGTTCAAAAAACTGATTGTCCGTAGCCAGAATTTCACGACTAGAAAGCTGCATGAGTTCTCCAAAGAGCTTAAAGCATATGGCCATAATAACCACCACTATAAATATGTTGAGGTATTTGGGGCTGCCTTTCTTTTTGAGCCACCGCATGAGTGGTAGAAATATGAGTGCAATGAACATGCTCGATACCAAAGGAATGAAAATAAAAGACAGGGTTTTGAGCATGTAGAAAACCAGTGGCACCACTATTATAAGCAGTAATATGTTGGTTGTTTTTCTGTCGTTCATTGCTGTGCGTTAAGGCCCGCAAAGTTATACCACATAGGGCAAGAAATGTTTAGTACACCCAAATAAGTTTATGTGAACTTATTGGCTCACCCTAAAGTACAGTTCATCGACTCCCGTGTTTTTAGACTGTATATGGTAGGCGGAAATAATTACTTCATAGGAGCCCATTTTTTCCAGCGGCAGATTGGCCACGAAAGTATTGTCTTCCTTTAGTTGCATGGTTACGGTACGAACATATTCACCATCAATAGAGACCATTGCCTCTACCTCCATGAGCCCCGCATCCCAGAGGCCTCCGTCAGAAATGGTGCAACCACACATCATTACTATATTGGCTTTTAATTCTACGCTTGTCGTTTCTTTCAAGGAGAAACCCTGATGGGTCTGTGGGTAAAGGCCATCGACCACAAAACCCGGTATTTCCACAACAATGCCTTCGCCATCCATGGGTTTGCCGGGAATGAGCCATGCCTGAGTTTGAGCCATAACACGTGCTTCTTCGTGGTGTGCTGGCGCCTGCGCTTCTATGGTTACCAGCAAAGGCTTGCTCAGAGACAAGCTGGCTTCAAAGTAGGCAGCCCCATCGGTGATGGATTGGTACCGCTCTCTGGCAGTGCGCATAATGAGGTCTGTATTGCCTGTTCCACCTTTGGTATATCCTTTAGCCAGTATTTCATTGGTTTGGGCATCACGAATTATGATAAGCGAACCGCCCATGCTGGAGCCAATAAATTTGGCGTCTTTGGCCTGAGTGCGAACCACAACTTTCGTAGCCTTAGCTTGTTGCGCCATAAGGGTGGGAGCAGCAAAAAGGAGAATAGCAATCAGAATATTTTTCATGGTAAAGAGGTATACTTCAAAGTTAACCATTCGCCACCGCAAATTCATAGTCCAGAAGAAGACTACTGCACGGCTTTCCCTTTTAACAATCGGTTCAGGCTATTGTTCTTTGTGCATTTAGAGCTAAATTCGAAACCAAACAAACGTTAGTTATGGGATTGACAACTGCACAAAAAGAAATTTTAGATAAAGCCATTGAGGCATTACACACCCGGGTTTTTCATGCCCAATATCCTGAACACCCATCTCCGGCCATTTATGGAGAAACAGCCGATGAGGAAGGTAAGAATGCCTTTAAACAACTACGTAAAGGTAAGTTTGAGGAGCTACAACAAAGTGGTGAAGAGGCATGGGTAGGCGAAGAGCACTCTCCTTATTTCGATGAACCCGTAGGTACTACCTATCCGCAGTTTTCTAATGATGTACTGCTTGAGCGTGCTGAAAAAGCTTTCCATAGCTGGAGAAAGGTATCTAAAGAAGATCGGGCAGCGGTATTAATCGATTCGTTAGAACGATTTTCTAAGCGTTTTTTTGAAAATGCCTATGCTACTATGCATACCACAGGGCAGGGCTATATGATGGCTTTTCAGGCCTCTGGTCCGCATGCGGCAGACCGGGCACTGGAGGCGGTAGCAGCCGGTTATGAGGAGTTGGGTCGTTTCCCGGAAAAAGCAGTTTGGGAAAAGCCCATGGGTAAGTATAACCTGACTATAAACAAAGAGTGGAGAGCTGTGCCAAAAGGCATTGGATTGGTAATAGGCTGCTCTACCTTTCCTACTTGGAATTCTGTGCCGGGCGTTTATGCCAACATGATTACCGGAAACTCAGTAATTGTAAAACCCCACCCGGGAGCAGTTTTACCAATGGCCATTGTGGTGGCAGAGATTAGAAATGCCTTGCGAAGTGCGGGCTTCGATCCGGAGGTTTGCCAATTGGCAGTAGATACCAAAGACAAACCCATAGCCAAAGAATTGGCCGAACATCCCAAAGTGAAGCTGGTAGATTTTACCGGTAATTCTGAGTTCGGAAGCTATCTGGAATCTTTGCCCAAAGCAGTATTTACTGAGAAAACCGGGGTGAATTCTATGATTTTGGATTCTACCGATAATCTGGATAAGATGATTCAGAACATTACATTTTCGGTAGCACTCTATTCCGGGCAAATGTGTACTGCTCCACAAAACTTTTTTATTCCCGAAGGCGGAGTAAAGACACCGGAAGGAGTAGTGAGCTTTGATGAGGTGGCTCAAAAGATTGTAGAATTTACAAACGGACTTATAGACAACCCGAAAGCCGGGCCTTTTGTAGCCGGAACCATTCAAAACCCATTGACAGCCGAAAGAACAACTTCTGCTGCCAAGTCTATTGGAGGCAAGGTAAGGTTGGAAACCCGTAGCATTGAGCAATCGGTGCCTTATTTTAAGAATGCCAGAACCCAAACACCTACTTATATTGAGCTGACTGCGGCCGATAAGGATAAGTTTTCTAAAGAAATGTTTGGCCCAATAGCCTTTCTCATCAAGACTAAAGATACACGCGAATCAGTGGCTCTGGCTCGTGAAATGGCCGAAACCTATGGTGCAATATCGTGCGGAGCTTACACCACAGATGAGGAAATGAAAGAATATATTGCCGATGAGATGTCACTGGCAGCAACCCCGGTTTCGTTTAATCTTACCGGTCAAATCTTTGTAAACCAAAACGCTGCGTTTTCTGATTTCCACGTAACAGGAGGCAATCCTGCCGGAAATGCTTCTTTCACTAACCCGGACTATGTCAACAGACGGTTTACCTGGGTGGGGATGCGAGAACCTGCATAGGCCGGTGAAATATTAGGAATTCCCTGTTTGAGGGTGGGCCGGGGGTGACGGTTCCGTATGATTGCCGTCATCCCTAGCCTGATTAGCAATCACGAACCATCACCACTATCATCATCCCCGACTTGATCGGGGATC
>NZ_DDDQ01000106.1:0-12489 GCF_002336325.1 Roseivirga sp. UBA1976
ACGTATGCGGTTCAGAAATTTATTGGCTTGGGCTTAAATTGATACCATGCACCTAGTATCTTCGTACCATGACCTATCAGGAGGCGCTTGATTATATGTTTAAGGCATTGCCCATGTACCAAAGAGTGGGACAGTCTGCTTTTAAAAAAGATCTTACCAATACATTAAAGCTGTGCAACGCGCTGGGAAATCCACAACAGAAATTTAAAAGTATCCATGTAGCCGGCACAAATGGGAAAGGAAGCACCTCTCACATGCTGGCCTCAGTGCTTCAGTCGGCCGGATATAAAACCGGCTTATATACATCACCCCACCTTAAGTCTTTCACCGAGCGGATAAGACTCAATGGTAAGGAAGCCGAGCAAGACTTCGTAATTAATTTTATTAAAAAGCATAAAACGCTAATTGAGGAAATTAAGCCCTCCTTTTTTGAAATCACAGTGGTAATGGCTTTCGAGTACTTTGCTCAGAAAAAAGTAGAAGTGGCCGTAATTGAAGTTGGGTTAGGAGGCAGGCTTGACTCTACGAACGTTATTAGACCCGAACTTTCCATAATCACTAACATTGGTTTCGATCATATGGAGTTGTTGGGGGATACCCTGGCCAAAATTGCAATGGAAAAGGCCGGTATTATTAAAGAGAATGTTCCGGTAGTAATTACAGAAAAACAAGCTGACACCGTTCCTGTTTTTACTCAGATAGCCAATAACCGCAATGCCCCCATAACCTTTGCAGAAGAGGTGCAATTTGATGCCATTCCGCTTTCCGATTTAAAAGGAAACTACCAGGCCAAAAATGTGCGAGGAGTACTTACAGCTTTGGACATTCTGCGTACTGCTGGTTGGAAAATTTCTGATGAGGCCATTCACCTTGGGCTTCAAAATGTACAGGCTAACACAGGATTAAAAGGGAGATGGCAGCAAATTGGTTCTCATCCTTTAACTATCTGTGATACAGGTCATAATAAGGAGGCATTTGAATATATAGTACGTCAGATTCAGCGAGAATTATTCGACCAGCTATACATGGTTTTAGGCTTTGTGAAGGAGAAAGACCTAAAGCCAATTCTGAACATGCTGCCGGAAGATGCTGTACTTATATTTTGCGAACCGCAAATACCACGTGCTCTTTTGCTGGAAGAGTTGAGAGAAAGAACACAGTACATGAAGCAAACCAGGTATTACATTCAGGATGTGAATAGAGCCATCGCAAAGGCCCGTAGTTTAGCATCGGAGGGCGATATGATTTACATTGGAGGAAGTACCTTTGTGGTAGCAGAAATTGAAGAGTTGTAATGGGGAGATCGAAACTGAAGCGTTTTGCACAGAATGTTGAAAGGCACAATGTACTGGAGGATAGCAAAGCACTGTATAAAGAACTGAAGGGGAATTGGAATGTGTTGTACTTCTCCAAAGATCAGCCAATTACGGTTGAGCTGGCCTGTGGAAAGGCCCATTATACTACCGGCCTGGCAGCTCATTTTCCCAACAGAAATTTTGTGGGTGTAGACGTTAAAGGAGATAGACTTTGGGTGGGTAGCACTATTGCCATCGAACAAAATTTGAACAATACCGCATTTTTGAGGGCTCAGATAGAACACTTAGATCAGTTCTTTGCTCCACAAGAGGTTAATGAACTTTGGATAACTTTTCCTGATCCGAGACCCAAAAAGCGCGACATTAAAAGAAGGCTTACTTCACCGCGATTTCTAGAACTTTACAAGCTTATTCTCCATAAAAACGGTTTGGTGAACTTTAAAACGGATAACACGCAGCTTTTTGACTATACGGTGGAATTGCTTCAAGAACGTAAGGATACCGAAATTGTAGCCCAAACACACGATCTTTATAGTTCACCTTTGCTGGCGGATCATTACGGTATTCAAACCGATTTTGAGCGGAAGTTTCTAGAGAAAGGCGAGACGATAAAATTCTTAAAGTTTAGATTTAAAAATGAAGGCTGATTTATTCGGAAAACCCGTTCACTGGTTAACAGCCCTCTATTTTGTGGTGGGAGGAATATTGTTGGTTTCTACCAGCCATGGCGATCTGGTGCTTTGGTTAAACGATCGGCATAGTCCTTTGGCCGATTCGTTTTTTAAGTATTGGACCTATGTGGGCGATGGTTTTTTACTGGGGCTGGTGGCTCTTTATTTTCTATTTACACACTACCACCGATTCTACACCTTTTTAATCGCCATAGTTTTCCAGACCCTTTTTGTGCACGTTTTTAAACAATGGTTATATGCCGGTGAGCCACGCCCAAAGTTGTTTTTTCAAGATGAGCTAGACCGGTTGAATTTTGTTGAAGGAGTTACGGTGCGTAGCTATGATGCCTTTCCCTCAGGACATACGGCCTCTGCATTTACACTGGCTTTTTTTTTAATGCTTGTGGTTCGGTCTAATGCCTTACGAATAGCTCTATTTATATCGGCCATACTTGTAGGCATAAGTAGAATGTACATACTACAGCACTTTGCACGCGATGTATATTTCGGGAGTATATTCGGTATTCTTTCGGTCGTAATTGCCTATGCCATCATGGCACCTAAAAGTACACTTCCGAAACTCCAGCGGGGTCTTTTAAGAAGGTAGGGGCTATGGGCCCCAGCGCATTATAAGTGTAGTAGGGTTTTCGAATAGGTCTCTTGCCTCAGAATGATACACCAGACCTTCAATTTGCTCCAACTCATCCCTAAACTCTGTGCGGGAAATGACATATCCTGAAGGTGATTGCTTCATTTGCTCTTTCAGCCCATCCAGATTGTCGAAGCGTGTAATTTCTCGCTCCAAAGCAAACACAAAAGCCGGATTTAGCCGCTGATAGGATAAAACCATCTGGGTCTCGTCTATTTGCGGCAATAATTTTCTCACCGGATTTTCAGCGTCTACCGGAGGAAAAATCAGGTGAAAGAAGAGTAAAATTGTGATCAACCATCCGGCAGCATTACTCACCAATAGAGGGTAAATTCTTTTCTGAATGAGCCATACAACATTGAGCACTCCCAATAGACTGAGTGGAATAAAATACCAGGCCAGATAACTCAGGTGACCCAGGGAATCATCGGCCTGAAGCCCGACATATATACCCACCGGAAAAGCCAGAAGCACTATGGTGTACATTAGGAGTCCAACCTTATTCCATGTGTTTTTAAGCCATTGTTCATCGATTCGGGATAGATAAACTCCCAGTATCACGGCCAGGGCAGGGTAGGCAGGAACGGTATAGTTTGGAAGCTTAGTGCTTGAGGAAGCAAAGAAAACCACTACCACCAGCGTGGCTATAAGTACGTAGAGTAACGGCTCTTCTTTACGCTGCTTTATGGCATGCTTCACACTTTGAAAGACAAAAGGTGTAAATGTGAGCATGCCCAGGAGAAATACATAGGCAAACGTGATTAGGAAAATGCCCTCATGGCCTTCCATGGCCTCTGAGTAACGCGATAGGTTGTGTTTCAGAAAAAACTCTTCGGTCCATGCGCCATTGGTTTGACGATGGACCTCCCGATACCACGGAAAGGCCACCATAAAGGAGATCAACAAACCGCCCACGGGTTGTAATCTCCATATCGTTTTCCACTTAAAGTCTTTATTGAACAACAGAAAAAACAGAGCAGTGAGCCCCGGCAAAGCAATGGCAATCGGTCCTTTGGTTAAAATGCCGCAGCCAATGGCAAAGTAGAAGAAAAAAAGCTGCCAGCGATTGTGCGTTTTATAGGCCTCATAAAACGATATAAAGGCCCAGGTAGTAAAGAAAATCAGGTAAGGGTCGGGAACCGACATGTGAAACTGCAAATTAAAGTGCAGCGATGTGATGAGCACTAAAGCGGACCAAATGGCAGCCCTGGTATGAAAATGTTTGAGCACAAATAAGAAGGTGAGTATTACGGTGAGCACTCCAAAAAAGGATGAAAAGAAACGTGCTCCAAATGGATTAACTCCGAAAAGTGAATAACCTGCTGCCATAAAGTAGTAATGCAGGGGTGGTTTATCGGTTCTTAATTCACCGTTGTAATAAGGCACCACATAGTCGCCTGTGGTAAACATATGCCGGGCAGCCTCGGCATTTTTAGCTTCATCGAGAGCGTATATATCCAGCCCACCAATGTTGGCGTACATCACAGCTATGGCCAGAGCAACAATACAGGCAAATATGATATTCAGTTTCATTCGCTCACAAAACTAATTGAAATTGCTATAAACAAAGGGATTTTATGGAAGTGATACACAAAGGCCCTGATTAGGTATTTGAGGCAGAACTCATTTACTTTGCACTGCGAAAATTTGGCCCACTTAAATAGCTAGCAGATACATGAAACTTTCGGTGGTTGTTTCACTCTACAACGAAGAAGATAACGTTATTCCGTTGTGTGAAAAGGAATACGAGGCGTTGGAAGGGATAGACTATGAGTTGATTTTGGTAGATGACGGCTCAACCGATAAGACCGTAGAGAATGCCAAAAAAATAGCTAATGAGCGTACCAAGCTATTAATCTTCAATAAAAACCATGGGCAGAGTACCGCCATGCAGGCAGGTATTGATGCTGCCGAGGGAGATTATATAGTGACTATGGATGGCGACTTGCAAAACGATCCGGCCGATATACCGGTAATGATGGCCAAGTTGGAAGAATCGGGAATGGACGTGGTGGCCGGAGTGCGAGCCAATCGGCAGGATGGCTTTGTTTTACGTAAGTTTCCCAGCAAGATTGCCAATTGGATTATCAGGAACACAACCGATGTGCGTCTGAGTGACTACGGTTGTAGCCTTAGGATATATAAAAAAGACATTGCCAAGAATCTGGGGCTATACGGAGAACTTCACCGCTTTATCCCTGTACTCGCCAAACTTCAGGGAGCTAAGATGACGGAAGTCGATGTGCGCCACCATGCCAGAATTCACGGACAATCTAAATACGGCATCAATCGGACTTTCAGAGTTATGGCCGACCTTATTCTGATGATCTTCTTCCAGAAGTATCTTAGAAGGCCAATGCACCTTTTTGGCGGTTTGGGTATTGCCACCTTTATTATTGGTTTTCTAATCGACCTTTACCTGGTGGTGTATAAATTCTGGACCGGTGAAGATATTTGGGGAAGACCGTTGTTACTTCTGGGAAGCATTCTTATCCTGGCCGGAATACAATTCATTACAGTGGGTATTATTGCAGAACTTATGATGCGAACCTACTTCGAATCGCAAAACAAGAAAGTATATCGTTTAAAAGAAACCTTCGTTGGCAAACCAAAAGCTTAAACGGTGGCTCAAGGTGGCCGGGCAGCTTATTATTGCTGTATTGGCTATTCGCTTTGTGGTTAAGGAAATAGATCTTAACGAACTAAAAACCACGCTTTTATCAGCTAATTTCTGGTGGCTCATTCTGGCACTTGCCGCTTTTCTAGCCTCTAAATTCCTTAGCGCTTTTAGGCTCAACTTCTTCTTTAGGGCACTCGGGCTCAAGCTCAACGATTGGTTCAACCTAAAACTTTATTTACTTGGCATGCTCTACAATCAGTTCTTACCGGGCGGAATTGGGGGCGATGGGTACAAAGTGTATTTGCTCAATAAGTGGTATGGAACACCCTTGAAACAGCTTATAGGTGCAACCTTGCTCGACCGTGTGAGTGGTGTAGTTGCCCTTGGTTTTTTAGCTTGCGGACTTGCTATTTTTGGGCATACCGCCACGGCACTCGGAACCTTTAGTTTTATACTGTGGTTGGGGCTTGTTTTTGCATTTCCAGCCTATTATTTACTCGTGCATTTATTATTTAAGCGTTTTAAGTCCGTTAGTCATACCACCAACCTTCAAGCGCTTGGTGTTCAGGGACTTCAGGTAATTAGTGCTTTTCTTATACTCAAATCGCTTGGAGTAGAAAGTGCCTATATAGACTACCTCACTCTCTTTCTGATCACTTCGGTAGCGGCCACTCTGCCCATATCTTTACCAGGAGGCATTGGGGTACGTGAGTTGGTCATGGTGAAAGGTGCCGGCTATTTGCTCATAGACCAGACCAGTGCCACCGCTTTGGCTACATTGTTTTTTATCATTAGTCTTTTCAGTGCGTTGGGAGGGCTACCTTTTCTCAGGCTTTCGCAACCAAAAGATTAGGAAAAGATTAGTCAATTTATTGTCCATAATTTACATTAGTGGGTAATACTACTAGCTCTTATGAAAAACTTTTCATTATTAGCCCTAATGCTCTTTTTGGGCCTTACACAGCCAGCATTGGCTCAGGAAATTTCAACGAAAAAGCTTATCAATAACCATTTCAAGGCTATCGAGAAATACAAAACCCTGGACATTGAGGATGAATCCATGGAGCAGTTCATAATGAGAGGAACCATGGCCGTGGGAGAAATTAAAAATATACCTCTGACCATAACCTACTGGAAAAGCCACGCAAGAATGGAAATGGAGTTTATGGGGGCTAAAATGATTCAGGTATCCAACGATTCTATTTCCTGGACCAAAGACCCCTTTGCGAAAGGCTACACCTTTGAGAAAGAAGATGGAGATGTGGATGCTCTGGGCTTTGATGAAACAAAGGCCTATGACCTAAAAGAACTGATAGAGCTAGCCGGCTGGGAACCCTTAGAAGTTAAAGAAACGGTTCTGGACTCGCTTGAGGTATATGAGCTTATGATAAAAACCAAAGCTTCTGATTTAAACGACATTGAGAGCGATCTGACCTATAGCTTTTATTTTGAGAAAGATACCTACTTCATGATTGGGGTAAGTCACGATGACGTCTACAGTCTGAGCCTAAACTATGATGTGATAGATAACATTCTTCTTCCTACAGTTTATTTATCCATTAGCGAAGAGGATGGCGTTATGCGAATGGATATATCGGAATACGATTTTGAAACCTCCATCGATGCTGCGCTTTTTGAGATGACGCAGGAAGTTCGTGAGGCTTATTCGGCTCATTTACAGGCCGAAAAGAGTAAGACTTCAGAGCCATCTCCAATTCAGATTTTGTTCGAAGAAGGTGTGAGTCTTTTGGGTGAAAAGAAATACGATGACGCCATAAAGAAATTCAACAAGGCGCTGGAAATTAATGCTAACGACAACATTGTACTGAACAGAAGAGGTTTGGCCAAGTTATATTCAGGCGATACCTATGGAGCTATTGCCGACTTTGGACGGGCCATGGAACTGGCCGATTCCACCGAGTATCCAACCCTCTACAATAATCTGGGGCTGGCCAAATACTACCTGGGCGACTACAAGGGAGCCAGAGCGGACTACGAAAAGGCTTTGGCGGCCGATTCTTTCAACATAAATTATAACCAGAACATGGGGCTTCTTATGTTCAGGTTCGATGATTACGAAGGGGTAGACAAGTACTATTCCAGAGCCATAGCCATAGACAGTACTGTTGGTAAATCATATTATCACCGGGCTATTGGCAGAGCCGAGCTGGGGAAATATGAAGAGGCGTATGCCGACTATGTGAAAGCCGGAGAACTAGGTGTAGATTTGGCGGAATATCACAACTACAAAGCAGTGACCTTATACCGGCTAGAGCGCTATAGTGAGGCCGGAGAGGCTGTTCAGGCAGCTATTGAGCGTGACAGCACTAACAATCAATACTATTACAATCTGGCCGAGATATATGAGGTAAACGAAGAGTACAACAAAGCGGTTGAGCAGTATAACCACCTACTCAGGCGCGATAGCACTTTACACCGGGTATATGCCGCCAGAGCCTTGGCCTATTGGGAACTTTCATTGATGAAAGCTGCTAGAGCCGATATTGATAAAGCCATTAGCATGAGTCCTGAGTCTGCTGTCTACTATGATTATAGGGCTTATATTAAAGAAGAGGCAGGCGACTATACCGGAGCTATTGAAGATTATACGTCTTCACTCAATCTTGAACAAGATGCCAATATCTATTATCGCAGAGGGCTTGCAAAAATAAACATCAGCAATAAGTTCGATGCCTGCACAGATTTTAAGAAGGCTGCAGAACTAGGGAATGAGGATGGAAAGCAAGCACTGAGCGAACATTGCAAGCTTTAAGTGTGATCAATAATTAATAACCGTTACAGTTCCTTTGCCCAGTGCAGAAACCGTCACAATAAAAAGTTTACCATATTCCTTCTCATCGAGCTGTTCAAACCGTTGCTCTCCAAGGAGTAAGTTTGCTACCATGGGCGTGGTATTTGAATGACCCGCTATGAATACGGTTCCGCCCTGGTGTTTTTTTAGCATTTCGGTCAGGTAAGTGGGGCTTCGGAAATCGTAATCCATTACCTGTAGCTGATGCAATTGTGCTACCGGAGCAGCCGTGGAGCGAGTTCGTTTAAAGGGAGTAGAGTAGACAGCCGAAATAGGCTGGTCTTTCAGTAAAACAGCCAGTCGTTCAGCCCTGGCTTTTCCTTCTGGCGATAAACTAGGGTCTCTGGGGTCATCATCACCCTTTTCTGCATGGCGTACTAATATAAAGGTGGTTAAATCAGATTGTGCCAGAATGGGACTCACTCCAAAGCCTGAAACCAGCATCAGGCAGATTATTAGCTTTCTCATAACCGAAAACTACACAAAATTTCTTTGGCAGGTGAAGCAAACAGGAGGAGTGGTAAAGCTATGGGTTGAAAAAGCAATATTGGCAATCAGACCCACTCATCATCTTCAAGGGCTTCCAGAATATCGGCCATTTCATCGAACTCTTTATATCCGGGGCGAATTTCGTTCCCACCCTTAAGGGCAATTCCTTTGGGTTGAACATCATCCAAAATAGCCTCTACCGTGTCTACAGATACACCGCTGCCCAATACAATGGGAGAGGTGGTGGCCAGTTGGGCCAGATCGTTAGTGCCGGCCGACTCATCTTCAAGAATAATATAGTCTAATTGTTTACCCCACTTTTCCGATACCTCCCGAGCATCGGCCAGACGATCAGTTCGATAGATCACGCTTTTTCCTGTTGAAAGAGCTTCGTTAATCAATGAAACGGAGCTAACCATAATAGCCTGAAGATCATATTCAGCGATTTGCTCTTTGAGTGAACCTGCAGAAGATTCCAATTCAAATTCGCCTACAAATTCAACCCCTGAAACCCATTCTGAAAGCTCTTTAAACGACTGTGGATCAGTATAGTTATTGTGTTGCTTTTCAATGTTAAATCCAAGCTGATTAACTAACATGCCTGCACAATATCGGGCATCGCTTAAATTGTTGATTCCGCTTACAATAACAAAAGTCTTTAGGGCCATTACTCAAGTGTTTTTAGCTGGGCAAAACTAAGTCATTCCAAAAACTTAATCTAAAATGTAGAAGGGAAATGAGGACAAAACTTAGGGTAAAGACCGTTCGATATGTATATAAATCAGAATTCTACGTTAGTCATCAGGAGCATTACCCAGTTCTCATTTTAGAATATTATGAGACAGCAGGTCTAAATGTTTGCTAAACGATTAATTAAGGTCTTAATTCGCTATATGAAACTCAAAAACTGGTTTCTGTTTCTCTGTGTTGTGTTGGCAACAGTTTGTGCCTGTGGCCAGGGATCCGATGAAGAGCCCGAGGCTCCGACTGACCCTAATTTGGGGAAGTCGTACTTCTTTCTGGAGCAAGGCAAATACCGGGAGTACAATGTATATGAAATCCGATATCAGGCGGTGGATATCAGCGATACCCTACGCTATCAGTTGCGAGAAGAAGTAGGCGAGGCATTCGAAAGCCCTAAAGGGCAGATTTCTCACTTTATCAGACGGTATACACGACCAACTTCTGCCCAGGCCTGGGAGTTAGACTCCGTATGGACCGCCCGAATTGAGGGAGATAAAGCCATATCGGTAGAAAACAATGTCCCCCTTATTAAAATGGTCTTTCCTGCCGATACTTCCCGCAGATGGGACGGCAACCTCATGAATAGCAGGCAGCCGGTTATCCAACGCTTCAAAACTTTCAATAAGCCCTTCACTGTAGGCCTCAATACCTTCCTGGAGGCGGCTGAGATAGAGATTAGCAACCAAGATGACGGAATCACTTTTCGGGATATTCGCAGAGAAGTTTATCGCGATAGCATTGGACTCATTTACAAATTCTATAATCAGGTGAAACTATGCTCTCGCCCGGAATGTCTTGGTCAAAACAAGGTGGAGTCCGGTAGACTATACAGGGAAGAGTTGATAGCCCATGGTACCCTCAATGAAGAAGATTAGTAGCAGCATCATACTGGTTTTGATAAGCCTTCAATCGGCTGCCCAAGATCGGTACATGGTCTTTTTTAAGGATAAGAACGGGACCCCTTACAGCACAAGTTCGCCCCAACAGTTTCTTTCGGAGAGAGCCATTCAGAGGCGGGCAAAACAAAATATTCCTGTCACAGAAGAAGACTTACCGGTTAGTCCGGTATATACAGCTCTGTTGGAGCAAATGGGGGTGCAGGTATTTTATACCACCAAATGGATGAATGGGGTTCTGGTTCAGATGGACAACGGACAGAAGAGCCTGGTAGATAACCTTGAATTTGTGAGAGCTACTGAGTATGTGGGCCCGGATGCCCCACTTTCCAAAAGCTCATCGGTTACCGTGCAGGACAATGCCGGCAACATTTGGAATGAAGATGTGACCTCATTGCCTCAGTTTACTATGCATGGTATAGATGAGATGCATGATTTTGGACTAAAAGGAGAGGGGATAATTATTGGGGTGTTTGACGATGGTTTTCAAAACCTGGGGTCGATTCCTGCCTTCAATGGTTTGACACAGGGCAATCAACTGCTCTATTCTTTTGACTTTACCAGAAATACTGAGAGTGTAAATAACGGCCGACATCATGGAACCAGGGTGCTTTCGCTTATGGCCGCCAATGACGAATACTATACGGGAACGGCCCCCAATGCAAAATATATATTGTGCGCTACCGAAGCTCCGGGAGAATACAGAATAGAAGAGTACAACTGGCTGTTTGCAGCAGAAAAGGCCGATAGTGCCGGTGTAGATATTGTAAATACTTCCCTGGGATACTCCCATGGCTATTCAGACCCATCTATGAACTACAGGCCCGAGCAGTTGAACGGTGCCACTACAGTGGTAACCCGCGCAGCCAACATAGCGGCATCTAAGGGCATTCTGTTAATCGTTTCTGCAGGCAATAGCGGGACCGTTGTTTCGGCTCCGGCCGATAGTCCTTATGTACTGGCGGTTGGTGCCATTAATGAAGATGGGCTATTGGCAGGCTTTAGTAGCCGGGGTACATATACACCCGATGTCTTTAAACCCGATGTAGTAGCTCAAGGGCAAAGTACCTTACTCATTTCGGTAGAAGGCACCTATTTACGACAGAATGGTACGTCTTTTTCAGGCCCCATCATCTCAGGTTTTGCGGCAGGTATATGGCAGGCCTATTCCGGCAAAACTGCTGCGGAAATGCGAGAGATAATTCGTAACTCCGGAGATAGGGCCTCTGAACCGCACCAGCAATTTGGCTTTGGCGTGCCTAATTTTTTGAGAGTAGTGCAACTGCTAAAACAAAACACTGAGGGATCGGTTTCAATTTTTAACGCCTATCCAAACCCCACTCAGGCCGACCTGCAAATAGAAGTAGATGAAGCTTTCTATGGAGAGCGTATTCAAATAGAGATAATTTCGGCCAAGGGCCAGCTTACCAGGCAGGTAGAATTCATTCCATTCGGTCACAGAAATCCGTTGACCATCAGCTTGCACGAAAACGGTGTTTACTTTGTTCGGGTAATTACCAATAGGGGAGCAAGCTCTCGTAAGATCATTAAATATTGATATATATTTGTGCATGAGCTCACCCATTATTGCCCCTTCTGTACTCGCGGCAGACTTTGCCAATCTTCAGCGCGACATTGAAATGCTCAATGAGAGCCAGGCCGACTGGATTCATATTGATATTATGGATGGCGTCTTTGTACCGAACATTTCTTTTGGTCTTCCGGTGATGGAAGCCATTAATCAATATGCGAAAAAGCCACTGGATGTACATCTGATGATTGTACAGCCTGAGAAATACCTGAAGGCATTTAGAGATGCCGGTGCGGCCACTATTACCGTGCATTACGAAGCCTGCAGCCACTTGCACCGTGTGCTGGAAGAAATAAAAAGTCTGGACTGTAAGGCCGGTGTGGCTATAAACCCTCACACCAATGTGCAATTGCTGGAAGACACTATTAAAGACATCGATGTGGTGTGTATGATGAGTGTTAATCCTGGGTTTGGTGGACAGAAGTTTATAGAGAATACCTACAAAAAAGTGAGGCAATTGAAAGAGATAATTGCCGAAAACAATGCACAAACGCTTATTGAAATTGATGGAGGAGTGAATGGACAGAATGCCGGGCCTTTGGTTGCTGCCGGAGCCGATGTGCTGGTGGCCGGGAGCTTCGTTTTTAAATCGGTAGATCCGCTGCTGACCATTGAAGAGTTGAAGAATCAGTAAGAAGTAACTCTGTTTTTAACCTGAGTTCGATGTACGAAAAGAACGTCATGCCGGAAAAACAGGCCTT
>NZ_DDDQ01000159.1:0-68364 GCF_002336325.1 Roseivirga sp. UBA1976
TTGAAAAGTGCCACACTACCCACTATAACAATCATGGTGTTGATGAGCAGTTTTATTTTCTCATTTCGGGGTTTGAAGCCAAAAAACCAATAGGCAAGCGTGGGAAGAATGAGTAAGGCTACCAAAATAGCAGCGACCAGGGCAAATGTTTTGGTATAGGCCAGAGGTCTGAACAGTTTGCCTTCTGCTGCTTCTAGTGTAAATACCGGGATAAAGCTAATGACCGTGGTCATTACGGCCGTAATAATAGCCGGAGCCACTTCTTTACTGGCTTCGAAGATTAGGTCTACAAGCCGCTGTTTTTTGTCCATATCCAGATGGCGGCTAATGTTTTCAGTGAGAACAATGCCTACGTCTACCATAGTGCCAATGGCAATGGCTATGCCCGATAGGGCAACAATATTGGCGTCTACCCCCAAATAGCGCATGGCAATAAAGCACATGAGTACGGCTATTGGCAGTAAGGAAGATATAAGTACCGATGCTCTTAGGTTGAGAAGCATAACCAAAACCACTACGATGGTGATTATGATTTCCAGTGTCAAGGCTTCTTCCAGCGTACCAATGGTTTCTTTGATTAGCTGAGTGCGATCATAAAACGGTACAATAGTGAGTTTAGATTCGGTGCCATCGGCCAATACCCTGCTGGGAAGACCGGGGCTTATTTCTTCAATCTTTTTCTTCACATTTTCAATGACCTCCATGGGGTTAGAACCATAGCGGGCCACCACAACACCGCCAACGGCTTCTGCTCCCGATTTGTCTAAAGCTCCTCTTCTGGAGGCCGGCCCTATGGAAACAAAGGCTACATCCCTGACTCGAATCGGAGTGTTGTTAACCGATTTTACTACCGCATTTTCCAGGTCTTCTAGTTTCTTTACATAACCCAGCCCGCGTACAAGGTATTCAGCCTGGTTTATTTCCATGGTTTTGGCACCAATATCCTGGTTACTTTCTTTAATAGCGCGAGCAATTTCAGCAAGAGTCACCCCAAAACCTTTCATGGCAATTGGGTCTATGTCTACCTGATATTCTTTCACAAAACCACCGACAGAGGCTACCTCAGAAACTCCGGTGGCTGAGTTAAGAGCATACTTTACAGTATAGTCCTGCACGGTGCGAATTTCGTGAGGATCCCAGCCTCCTACCGGTCGGCCATTCTTGTCTCTTCCCTCTATGGTATACCAAAATATCTGTCCTAAAGCCGTAGCGTCTGGCCCTAAGGCGGGTTGGGCTCCTTCAGGAAGCAACCCTTTGGGAAGAGCGTTTAGTTTTTCTAAAATGCGGCTCCTGCTCCAATAAAATTCCACACCATCTTCGAAGATCACGTAGATAGAGGAAAAGCCAAACATGCTGGTGCTTCGAATGGTTTTTACACCGGGAAGTCCCAGTAGGGTAGAGGTGAGGGGGTAGGTGATCTGATCTTCAATATCTTGAGGCGATCGGCCGGGCCATTCGGTGAAAATAATTTGTTGGTTTTCACCGATATCCGGAATGGCATCAACAGGCACAGGGTCTTTGGGGAGTCCTATTGTCCAATCGAACGGAGCGGTTACTACCCCCCAGGCCAGAAGAACCACGAGTAACAGAAAAGTTACCAGTCGGTTATACAAGAAAAATTTAATTAGGTTATTGATCATTTTGTTGGTGTTACAATCCGTAGTTGAATTTTGCATTTAGCAATGAGGATTGGCGAACCCATTCAATGATCATTCAGCACAAATTGCTCAACGGCAGGGAACAAACAGCACAATAGTGAATAGAACCTCTAACAGATTGTTGTTTCCCTTTCTGAATGACGAACAGGGTTTCGCCTTAGGATTGTAAACCAGAAGGGATTTTGAGATTGTGGTAGAAAAGGTACAGGTCGGGGTGTATTACCTCTGGAGGGCCTGTGTCAAAAATAGTCTGTTCGTTCAAGTGAATTCCCGCAGAAAGTAGAGGGTCTGAGAACCCGGTTTCGAATAGTAAATGATAGCTGGCCAGCGGAGCCTTTTGGAAGGCTGTAACTTGTTGCTCGTCATCAACAATTTCAAGGGTCCACTCATCGTCACAACAGTCTTCCATTCCTTTGTGCATTTCCATGCTCATACCGCATCGAAACTCCACCTTTTTGAAGATGGCTTTTTCCTGCACACGTCCCATGCATAGGTGTTGGCCAAATAACAACCCAACGGATGTTATCAGGTATAGCATGGTAAGTCCTATGGTAACCGTTTTTTTCACGAACTGTGCAAATATGCGGATGTTTTGAAAAAGTGTTTGGATTGGGAGGCTCGGATGTGTTGAAGTGGGGGGCAGAGCAGTACAACAATTGTATCCGTATTATTAAGATTGGTCTATCAGGATTGCTGTCGAAAGGGGTATTACCTCAAGATATCGCCTTTTTGAAAATCTGATTCACCAACCTTACCTCCTTCGTTGGTATCAGAGTCCATGTAGATTTTCCAGCGATCACCTACTTTTTTGAGCATTACCTGAAACTTACCATAATATGATTGAGATCCTGAATCAGTAAAACGGGTAAGCTTATAAATGCCTGTTTCGTGTGCCCAGAGACCCGATTGGATTCTGCTGATAAAACTAAACTCTATTTTTTGTTTCACCCGGGTTTGATTCCAACGGTTAAAATTTTCAAGATTCTGATCTTTATACTGTTGGCCAACTAGCAATAGGTTTCCGTCTATTGCCACACGAATCACGTCATTGGTGTGAATCTGATTAAAAAGGCTGGCATCTAAATCCTGATAGGCCTGCATGAAGTTGTACCACACATCTCGATTGATGGAGTCTGTTTCGGTTTGAGCCCACAGCGGTGAAGAGCAAAGAAGTAATGTGCAGAGTAAAAATCTTTTCATGCCTGTTTTTTATCGACAACGATGGAAGTCCGGTGTTCTTTTACATTTTCTGCAAAAGAACACCGCTCGACTTTTCTTTGAGCTTTTCAGGATTTTTAAAAAGGTCTATAGCTTCGCGATAAATTTCATTGGTTTGGTTAAAGACCTTGTAGAATGCGTTGTCATCGCCATAGATCTCGCGGGCAATGCGAGCCTTAATCAGGTATTTCATCAAATCTTTGGACTTGTTGAATTGCCTTTGGTTAAAACGAGTTCCATTTTTTTCTCCCAGGGCAACCACTTCTTTGAGCATGCTTTCTGTAACTTCAAATGTAGCTAGAAACTCCTCTGCTGATTGGTTTTTTAGCTCAGGGTGGTTGTCGCGGAAGTCCAGCGTATACTCCCTTATCGTATTGTTGGCCACCAGGCGGTTCACATAAGCGCTGTTATCGGTAGTGTCCAGCCCCACAAAGTAGTCTGGCATTATTCCACCTCCACCATAAACGGTACGGCCTCCGGTGGTTTCATAAGCCAGGTTTTCATCGAAGTGCACACTGTCTTGAGAGAACAATTCTCCCGAAACATAGCGGTCGTAGTAGTCATTGTTGTAGGTTTCTTCACCGTCTTCGTAAGGTTTTTGAATGGAGCGGCCGCTTGGGGTGTAATACCGGGCGATGGTCATGCGTAATTCGGAACCATCGTTAAGGTCGAAGGGTAATTGAACAAGGCCCTTGCCGAACGATCTTCTACCAACAATAAGTGCTCTGTCATTGTCTTGTAAAGCTCCCGCCACAATTTCTGAGGCTGAGGCCGAACCTTCGTTAATGAGTACCATAAGGGCTCCTTCCTGAAAAGCTCCGTCTTTGGTGGCTCGAGCTTCACTATCATACTTTGCGCTTTGTCCTTTTTGGCTTACAATGAGTGCATTCTCTCCGAGAAATTCATCGGAAATACCTATGGCAGCACTCATATAGCCTCCCGAGTTATTTTGAAGGTCCAAAATAAGTTGAGTCATACCCTTGGCTTTGAGTTCAGTGAGTGCGGCTTTAAACTCCCTGTAGGTGCTTTCTGCAAAACGATTTACTTTGATATACCCAATTTTATCATCAATCATGTAGCTGGCATCGAGCGATGTTTGGGCAATTGCTCCTCTGGTGAGCTCAAACTCGAGAATTTCATCTTCATTTTTTCGTACTACCCCAACGGTTACCTGAGAACCTCTAGGCCCCCGGAGCATATCGAAAACCATGCGGTTATTGAGCCCTATACCGGCAATGTTTTCACCATCTACCGTTACAATTTTATCTCCCGCCTGAATACCGGCTTTCTCAGAGGGTCCTCCGGAAAGAGGTGTCACCACATAGAGGGTATCGCGCAGTAAATTAAATTCAACCCCAATACCGTCATAAGTGGCTCTGAGCTGCGACTGGGCCAGTTCGGCATCTTTTGGCGGAATGTACACCGTGTGAGGGTCGAGCTTATCGAGTATGGTTTCTATGGTTTCTTCCAGCAGGCTTGCCGTATTCACAGAGTCTACATAGTCATTTTCGATGTACTCCATCAGCTGGGTAAACTTCTGAATAGAAGCCTGATACTTTCTATTAGCCTTTGGTTCGGCAAAATTGGCTCCAATGAGAACTCCGGCCAGCACAGCCACGGTGAGTAAAATAGGAAGCCTGATATGATATGAAGAGTTTTTGTAATCGCTCACAATAAAGAATTTAATCGGCAAAAATAGATAAACCTGTCAAAAACATGGGCAAATGTCATGGTATGATAGTAACGACTTGTGTTGTTTTGTGTTTAACCAAAAATGTAAGTTCTACATTCCAAGTCTGAATCAAAATTGTTAGTTTCGTTAAACACGCTGAGCAAATGGAAAATCTTTTAAAACGAACTATAAACGACCTTGTTACAGAGAGCCACATCAGAGCCTCTGTGCTTTACTATTTTGGCGTAAAGTTTTACGATTACAAGACGGAAACGTTGGAAGATGTTTGCTCAAGGCATGGGCTCAGGGCCGAGTCGGTAATGAAGGCCATGGAGCTGGTATCCGATAATAATGGTACAACCAAAAAACAACTGCAGTCTTTTCCTGTAGAACTGATGGTTGAATACCTTAAGCATGCCCATTATCTTTTTGTAAAAAAGCGAATTCCCTATATCGCTCAGCTTATTGATGGGCTTCAGACAGTGAATTTTAGATATCAGTCGCTTTCTGCAGATCTAAAGTCTGTTTTTCCTCTCTTTGTTGAAGATTTTATAGAACATATATATGAAGAAGAAGACACCTTCTTTTCTTATGTAAGCCAGCTCTCTCGCTTTCTAAAAGATGATGTGCCCAGTTCGGAGGTCTTTTACTTAATGGAAAAGTACTCGGTCAAAGAATTTGCTTTAGACCACGAGGTTCACGACAATGAAATGGAGGGATTTAGAAAGTTTACGAATAATTACACCTACTGTGAAGAAGCCGACCTTCAGATTAAAGTGCTTTACAGTGAGTTGGAAAGGCTGGAAAAAGACCTCATCTTGCACGCGAAAATTGAAAACGAGATTTTATTTCCGAAAGCGCTCCAGTTGGAACGTTTGGTGAAGCTTAAATTTTACGACCTCGCGAAACACAATTAATGGGTAGAATATTAGCCATAGATTATGGCAGTAAAAGGGTAGGACTGGCCGTAACAGACCCTCTTCAGATTATTGCATCGCCACTGGAAACGGTGCATTCCAAAGATGTTATTGCTTTTTTAAAGGCCTATGATGCTGCAGAAGGTATTGAGTCTTTTGTATTGGGAATGCCCAAAAAACTGAATGGAGAAGATACGAATGCCACACCCCTGGTAAAGCAATTTCGTAACCTTCTTAAAAAGCAGTTTCCCGAAAAACCCGTTTATTTGCATGACGAAAGATTTACCTCCAAAATGGCACTTGATGCCATGATTGCCGGAGGAATGAAGAAGAAAGATAGAAGAGAGAAGGGGAACGTAGATAAAATTAGTGCATCTATTATTCTACAGTCCTACCTCGAAAGTAAAGGCATATGATTTATCCGATTCTAGCATACGGAGACAATATTTTAAGAAAAGAAGCAGAAGATTACCCACGCGATTCGGAAGACCTCACCCAGTTGGTAGAAAACATGTACGAGACCATGTACAATGCCAATGGAGTAGGGTTGGCCGCTCCGCAAATTGGTTTGTCGTACAGAATATTCGTTATCGACTCTACTCAAATGGGCGATGAAGAAGAGGGTACGGGGATCAAGAGGGCCTTCATTAACCCCGAAATATTGGACGAGTATGGCAATGAATGGGCCTTTGAAGAAGGTTGCCTGAGCATACCCGATGTGCATGCCGATATATTAAGGCCCGAGAAACTTACCATTCGCTATTTTGACGAACTGTGGACCCCCCACGAAGAAGAGTTCGATAGCCTGACAGCCAGAGTGATTCAGCATGAATATGATCATCTGGATGGGGTGCTGTTTACGGATTATATTAAAGGACTCAAAAAACAAATGTTGAGAGCCAAGCTCGTGAATATTTCTAAAGGAAATGTAGATATTAAATATCGCATGAAGTTTCCGCTCAAGAAATAAGCTGCATTTTCTATCTTCATAGCAAATACACTTGTTATGAATCGAATCTTTTTAATAGGCTTACTTGTGCTTATTTTTGGCTGTGAGCCCAACAGCAGTATGCAAAATACTGATGAGAAAGCGCTGGAACACCCTTTTATACATACGGCCTACTTCTGGCTCAAAGAAGGTGTTTCTGAACAGGAGGTGGAAGCGTTTAAGGCCGATTGTGAAAAGTTGGCCGATATAGAAACGGTTCGAGCTTTTTATACCGGCAAACCGGCTAATACTACCAGAGAAGTAATAGAGAATACTTATGATTATGCTGTGGTCTTCCATTTTAAAAACCTGGAAGACCAAGAGTATTATCAGAAGCACCCATTACATCTGGAAATGATCGAGAGACATCAACACTTGTGGCAACGGGTAATGGTTACCGATATTGAACATTGATTCAATTGTTCTTAAAAGTGAGCCCGTACCAGTACCGGGCTCTATGGCCTGGCCTATTGGTGCCAATTATATAAACAGACCCGCTTAAACCCAATTCGCCTTTGTTGGCAAGGGATAATCCCTATTTTTGCAGCATCCAAAAAACTAAACCTACCCATTTATGCAGCGATTAAACGAAATTCTGACCACTGTCGACAGTTGGATCGGAAGTTCAGACTGGTTTCCTTTTGTGTTACTGGGGACCGGACTTTTTTTCACAATCTACCTCAAATTTCCTCAGATCAGGTATTTCAGATTTGCCTTCAATGTTGTAAGAGGTAAATATGATAAAGAAGGCGATGAAGGCGATACTTCTCACTTTCAGGCCTTAACCACCGCACTCTCCGGAACGGTAGGTACCGGAAACATTGCCGGGGTGGCCTTAGCTCTTCACCTTGGAGGGCCGGCAGCACTCTTTTGGATGGTCATGACTGCCGCAATTGGTATGTGTACCAAGTTTGTTGAGGTTACTCTCTCTCATAAGTATAGAGAGAAGACTGCCGATGGCTCTATGGCCGGTGGTCCAATGTATTACATGAAGAATGCCCAATTTAAAATTGGCAATAAGTCGTTTAAGCTAGGTTGGTTGGCTGCCATATTTGCGGGAGCCACTGTGTTGTCCTCTTTCGGAACGGGCAATATGCCTCAGATCAACAGTATTGCCGGGGCCGTAAAGTCTACTTTTCAGATTGAACCATGGATAACCGGAGCTGTATTGTCTGTAATTCTGGCCGTGGTAATTATTGGTGGAATCAAAAGAATTGCCGCTGTAACGGAACGATTGGTGCCCGCTATGGCCGTAGTTTATTTCATAGGCTGTTTCTCGGTGATTTTTGCCAATGCCGGCAACATAATACCCGCAATTAGCTCGGTATTTACCAGCTTGTTTACCACCACAGCAGCTACAGGTGGTTTTTTGGGAGCAACCATTGCCTATGCCTTCAATGTGGGGGTAGGTAGAGGTTTGTTTTCTAATGAAGCGGGTCAGGGTTCAGCTCCTATCGCACACGCCTCTGCAAAGGCTCATGAGCCTGTTTCGGAAGGTATGGTAGCCATTCTTGAGCCTTTTATCGATACCATAATTATTTGTTCTATTACCGGGCTTACCCTGCTTTCTTCCGGTGCATGGCAAGAAAAACATTACAACGACTTCGCTGTAACGGATATGTCTATTATAGCGGGTGCTGATTATTCGGACGATGTAAAAGAGGACAGAAAAGCATTGAAGGAGCACCTTTCCGGAGAAAACCCTTTGCCGGTATTCGATGGTATGCTACAGGTGGAGAATGGTAAAATTGTGAGTGATGTTACGGTTATTCATGCGCGATCGGTTGCGGAAGATGTAACTGTGAATGAGTACTTTGGAGGGCCTCCATTGACTGGTGAAGTAGAGATAAAGAACGGTGTTTTGCAAGATGCCAGTATTTCGTTCTACGGAAAATCATTGGTTCATAGCTCGCCACTAACGGCTATAGCCTTCACAAAAGGTTGGTTTGGCGATTATGGTCAGTACATAGTTTCTATAGGGCTTTTGCTTTTTGCTTTTAGCACGGCCATTTCATGGTCTTATTATGGAGATAGAGCTATGACGTTTCTGGCAGGGTCTGGTTCCGTAAAGTACTACAGGGTATTATATGTGGCTGGTTTCTTTGTGGCGTCAATTGCCGATACCACCATTATCTGGACTATTGCTGCTATTGCTATAGCTCTCATGACCTTACCCAACCTCTTGGGCATTTTACTCTTGAGAAAAGAAATGAAGCTAACCATTAAAGAGTATTGGGATGGCTTCAAGAAGGAATATCCTCAAGAGAAAACGCCAGAGTAGCGCGTAAAAGAACTCCAACAAAACATAACAGAAGTCAGGCCGGAACGCCTGGCTTTTTTTGTAAAAAAGGGAGCAATTTTTTGCTTAGGTCTATGGGAATTAGGGTATTACCTCGACTCCTTTCCAAAAGGCAATATAACCTTCAATGGGTTTAGCAGCTTCTTTGGTTACAGGGTAGTACCAAGCTGCGTCCTGGTTTATCTTTCCGTTTACTTCCAGGTTATAATAGCTGGCCTCGCCTTTCCACGGACAGTGGGTATGAGTATTACTCGGCTTAAAGAATGTTTTGTTGATGGATTGAGGCGGAAAGTAATGGTTTCCTTCTATAACAATGGTGTCATTACTTTCCGCTAAAATCTGATTGTTCCAAATTGCCTTCATAGTTCTATGTTTACAAAGTGAACAAGATAAGGCCTTTTGGGTTCAGCAGGGGCTACTGATCTTCGCCAAATTGTGCTTCAGCTTCGGCTATCTGACGTTCGAGCTCTTTTTCTGAATGTGCAGCTTTTTCTACCGCATCGGCTACTACCTGGGCCAGAGAAGAATCCAGAGCAGAAGGAATCACCATTTCAGCAGTAGGATTTTCCAGTGAATTGGCAATGGCATAAGCTGCAGCCAGCTTCATTTCGGTGCTAATGGTGCTTGCCCGAGCTTTTAGGGCTCCTTTAAATATGCCCGGAAAAGCCAGTACATTGTTAATCTGGTTAGGGAAGTCACTTCTTCCGGTACCTACAATAGCCGCTCCGGCCTCATAGGCATCCTTTGGCATAATTTCAGGTGTAGGATTGGCCATGGCGAAAATAATAGGGTTTTCGGCCATGTGTTGAATGTCTTCCTTAGTGAGAATATTTCCCTTACTTACCCCAATAAATACATCGGCACCCTTAATTACTTCATGAATGTCTCCTTCCACATCGTTGAAGTTGGAGTATTTAAGTAATTCTGTTTTGGCCTTATTAAGGTCGTTTCTAAAACGGTGAATGGCTCCCTGAGAATCGCACACAATAAGTGTTTTTACTGATTGACATAGTGGGGAGTCGATATGAAAACAGCGGAGCAATTTGGCAATGGCTATACCGGCCGCACCGGCTCCATTGATCACTACCTTTAGCTCGGTGAGTTTCTTGTTGGTTACTTTACAGGCGTTGATGAGTGCTGCCAGAGTAACAATGGCTGTTCCATGCTGGTCGTCATGAAACACCGGAATGCCAATGTCTTGCAGTTTTTCCTCAATCTCAAAGCTTTCCGGAGCGGCAATATCTTCCAGGTTAATGCCTCCAAAAGCGGGTGAAATTCTTCGGATGGTTTCAATGATATGACGGGTGTTTTTACTGTCAATACAAATAGGAACAGCATTGATTCCGGCAAACTTCTTGAACAACATGGCCTTGCCTTCCATTACCGGAAGAGAGGCCAAGGGGCCAATATCACCAAGTCCTAAAACAGCAGTGCCATTTGTCACTACCGCTATGGTATTGCCTTTTATGGTAAGGTCGTAAGCTCTTTCTGGGTTCTTCTCAATTTCTAGACAAGGTTGGGCCACGCCCGGTGAGTAAACGAGCGAAAGTTTTTCTTTGCTGTCTACTGCAATCTTGTTCACCATTTCAATCTTACCCTGCATCTCTTCATGCAGTTCTACAGACTTCTTGTATACTTCTTCCATACAAATTTAAATCAAGGGGTCAAAGTTAAGGGATTAGCCTCTTAAAAAGGCAGAAGACCATTCTATTGTTTGTTTTTAAGAGCCTTCAGGCAGTTTATTGACTGCTTTGAGTTCTTGGGTTCTCATAAAATAGAGGTAGTCTGCCAGAAGAAATGCGCCAATGCCTGAAAATATGTGCCACAGAAAGTGAGTCCCAAAGGGGATAATATCTGTAAACTGTTTATCTACTTGCCTGAAGTAAATGGCCAGAACAAAGCAAATGGCACTAATTATTATCTGAGCAGTTTTTTTAAAATGATATTTTCTTAGAATAAGGAAAACAGGGAGGAGAAAGGCAATTCCGCTGATCATGTAGGAGGTGTTTATCCCCCTTTGTCCCGGAACAAGATCAATTACTCCCAGGCGCATAAGGAAAACCGGGGTAACAGCGATTATGCCCATCCACCATTTTGGTAAAGCTTTAATCCAGAAGTAAATGCTTATGACTAAGGTTAGGGCAAGAGCGGGCATAAAGTCCATGAGGAGAAAAATGCGTGAACTCCTTAATCCGTGAAAAAGCGTACTGCCCAAACCATTAAGAAAGAGCAATGGAATACAGGCTAATAAAAAACCATACTGAAGCGGGTTTTTACGAATTTTCCATAGATAATAGACCGCAGGGGCTGCGATGGCCAGCGATGAAAAGGCATTCCAGGGTTCTACAATTAAGCTGTCTGTGATATGAGTTTCGGCATACCATGGGCCTCCATCGGTTATTTGTTCCGGACCTAAATACATAACTGTGCTTAGAACTTGTTTAGTCGACTGAAAGTTGCGAAAAAGTTTGAGTTTTCTTTTGGTTTCGACAGACAGGCGGCAGAATAGTTTAACACTTTCTCAGACTCAATACATCCTCTTCTAACTTTCAGCCCCCTTTCGTTTCTCCTATTTTCAAGCAGGCTGGTACTGATGTGGTGTGGGAGCGGCTCAGTAGGGCAAGTATGAAGTTTATAGAGCCTTTAGCTTTTCTGCAGCGGCTTTTAAGGTTGTCTCGTTTTTTGCAAAGCAAAACCTAAGCACATTGCGATCTTCTCCGCTCTGATAAAACACGGAAGTAGGAATGGCCGCAACTCCAACTTCTTTTGTTAGCCACTCGGCCATTTCTATGTCGGGCTTGTCGTTAATTTGGCTATAGTCTAATAGCTGGAAGTATGTTCCGTTCGATTGAATAGCCTTGAACTTGCTGTCTTTGAGGGCTGCCAGAAAAAAGTCTCTCTTTTGTTGATACATGGAGCTTATGCTCAGATAGTTGTCGGGTATGGCCAGATAGTCGGCCACGGCATATTGACTTGGTGCATGTATGGTAAAGGTATTGTACTGATGGATTTTTACGATTTCGGCCATTAGAGATTCAGGAGCAACAAGATAGCCAAGGCGCCAACCGGTAGCATGAAAAGTTTTGCCAAAGGAGAAGGTAGCCACCGACCGCTTTCTCAGTTTTTCCGACCTGAGTACGGAGTGATGCTCCTGACCATCGAATACAATGTGTTCATACACTTCATCGGACAGAACGAGTATTTCGGTGCCTTCCGTTATTTTTTCCAGCGCAATTAAATCGTCTTCTGTCAAAATGGCTCCGCTAGGGTTGTGTGGAGAGTTGATAATGATCATTCTGGTTTTGGCAGTGACAGACTGTTCTACCGCTTCCCAATCGATGCTGTAATCTTCGGGCCGCAAATTCACCCCCACGGCTTTTGCTCCCTGCAAGTTGATAATGACTTCATAGGCATCATAGGCAGGGTTCATGATAATCACCTCATCTCCCGAATGCACCAGAGCACTAATGCTATTAAAAATGGCTTCTATAGCACCACAAGTCACTAATACCTCTGTATCCTTAATGGTCACATCATAGCACCTTTGCACTTTGTCCGCAATGGCGGTTCGCAAAGAGGCTACTCCGGCCATAGGTGGATATTGGTTCATTTCTTTTTTCATGTAGTAATGCACCCGGTCTATCAGCTCAGGCGCAACGTCAAAATCAGGAAACCCCTGAGAGAGGTTAATGGCTCCGTAATCCTGAGCCATTTTCGACATTTTGGTGAATATGGTGATCCCAACGTTGGGTAGTTTCGATTCAATTTGCATGGTTGGAATATAGGCATGCGAAGAACCTTTGACAAACTTCAATTGAAAAGAAAGGACTAGATTAGGGATTGTTTAAGTGTAGGCAGATGAAAAGAAAGCCAAATTTTAAGTTCAATTGGAAATATGCCCTTGGTGAAATTGTGCTCATTTTCATAGGGATCAGCTTGGCCATGGGGTTTGATAATTGGAGTCAGAATAAAAGAGAAAGGGAACAGTTGGAAGGGTACTTGGAAACCATTAGGAAGAATGTGGTTAGTGATACGGCAAGTATTGCAGAAACGGATAGTCGTTACAAGAGCTTTCATGAACTAGCCTTGAATCACCTGAATATGGCCATTCACGATGAATATTCTGAAGAAACCCTTCTAGGGTCGTTACAGATTTTGGCCGAACAATATGTTGTGATAGACCAATCGGGGTTTGAAGCCTTAAAGAGTTCAGGCTTTATAAAAGACTTGCAAGGTACTACCTTAGAAGATGCACTTTTTGCCTATTACACCTCTTATTCAAAAACACTATTGGAAGAAAACAGCCTCAATAATTTCATAGAAAACATGGAGGTTGAACTTTATAATTCATCGAGTAAAGAGGTGGCACACGTCCTTAAATGGACTTCGGCCAAACAATTAGGCCTAGAGTTAGAAGAAGAACCTCAAATGAATTCCGCATTGAAATGGTTTTTCACAGAACCTCACCTTTTAGGAATTATTCAACGCTATGCCGATGAAGATAGCCCGCGTTACGAGTTAATGCTCTCCAATGCTAAGGAATTGATTAGCCAAATAGATTTAGAGTTAAAAAACTGATTAAGTCCTAAACATTTTCCTTCAACCTGCTTTATAGCTTTATGCCAAAGCAGGAAGTTTCCATTGTCTGGTTTAAGCGAGATCTTCGACTCACAGATCACTTGCCTCTGAGAAGAGCGATTGAGTCTGGAGATAAGCTGCTTCTGCTTTACTGTTTCGACCCAGAACTGATTACAGATCCACATTATGATGTGCGACATTGGCGATTTATCTGTGAATCTATTAAGGATATGAATGAAATCCTCAAGCCCCTAGGTCATCAGGTTGAGGTTTTTTATGTCGATTTTCGAGAATTGTTAACCTACTTCTCTAATATCTATCATCTAAAGTCTATATACTCTCACCAAGAAAGCGGACTTAAGGTTACTTATGATCTGGACAAGTGGGTGAAGAAATTCTGCGGTCAGAATGGAGTGCAATGGAATGAGTATTTGCATAATGGTGTGTTACGCGGGGCTAAAAACCGGAAAGATTGGTTGAAAGAGTTTCATGGTTACATGAAGTCTGCTTTGGATCGGCCAGATTTAGAAAAACTCCAAACAATTGAACTCGCTGAGTCTGTAAGGCAGAAGTTCGGTAAGCCGGTTCCTAAAGAGTTTCAATCTTACAATCCCAATTTCCAAAAAGGAGGTACTTCAGTAGGGAAGAAGTATATGAAGAGCTTCTTGACCGATAGAGTGCAGCATTATTCTAAGTCAATCTCAAAACCCGAAGAAAGCAGAAAAGGCTGCAGCCGCTTATCTCCTTATATAGCTTGGGGGAATTTGAGTCTCAGAGAAGTCTATCAGGCGAGATTAACTGCTAAAGATCAATTTGGCTTCAAAAGGCAGTCGGCCAACTTTGGTTCTAGACTTCAGTGGCATGCACACTTTGTGCAAAAGTTCGAAATGGAAGACCGTTACGAGTTTGAGAACATCAACCGGGGATATGATTTCTTAGAGAAGGAAGAAAAACCAGCGCTGATTCAAGCTTGGAAAGATGGCAAAACTGGAGTGCCATTGGTAGATGCTTGTATGAGGTGTTTAAAGGAGACAGGCTATATTAATTTCAGAATGAGAGCCATGCTTGTAAGTTTTCTTACGCACCATTTATGGCAGCATTGGAAAGAAGGAGCCCAGTACTTGGCTTCACAGTTTTTAGATTTTGTGCCTGGTATTCACTACCCACAGTTTCAGATGCAAGCCGGGATGACTGGCATAAATACCATCAGAATTTACAATCCCATCAAGCAAAGCCAAGATCATGATCCTGAAGGAAAGTTTATCAAGAAATGGGTGCCAGAGCTCTCTGGCGTTCCTTCTGAATACATTCATGAGCCTTGGCAAATGCCACCTTTGGAGGCGCGTATGCTGAATATAAACCCCGAAGACCTTAAGCCGGTGGCAGATGTTAAAGCCGCGGCTGAAAGAGCTAGAAAAGCACTGTGGTCACATCGCAATCATGCTGAAGTGAGAAAAGAAAACTACCGCATCCTAAAAAAGCATACCATTCCGGGGAGGCGAATGCAATAACTGTTCATGGGCTGCGTCATGCCGAACTTGCTTCGGTATCTATTTGAAGTACCCTAAGATGAATTCAGGGTGATGAGTTGATCTATTAAACTATTCTATTGGGATATAGTTATCCCATCAATGAAAAAAGGACAGTTGCCAACCAAGATTTGCCCTGTTTGCAATCGCCCCTTTGAGTGGCGCAAGAAATGGAGAAACTGCTGGCAAGAAGTGGTTTACTGTTCAGAAAAATGCAGAAGAAACAGAAACCGTCATGCTGAACTTGTTTCAGCATCTAAACTTTAAAGTCCCTGAAATAATCCCGAACTATCGGAAGAGGGTGACGCAAGTAAATGAGGAGACTAAGACTAATTCTAGGAGATCAGCTGAATCACCAACACTCTTGGTATCAAGAGAAAGAGGGGAATACGCTTTATGTATTGATGGAAATGGGGCAGGAGCTAACCTACACCACACATCATATTCAAAAGGTTATTGCATTCTTTCTAGCCATGCGAGCGTTTGCTGATCGTTTGGAAAAGCAAGGACATCAAGTGCTTTACCTAAAGCTGGATGATGAAAGGAATAAGCAGTCATTAACAGATAATCTTTCTTGGATAATAGAGGAGCACAAAATTGAAAAGTTCGAATACCAGTTGCCTGATGAATACAGGCTTGATAAACAGCTTCAGGGGTATTGCGGAGCAATAGATGCTGATTTCGAAGCCTTCGATACAGAGCACTTCATGACTTCCAGAACTGACCTTGCTGACTTTTTTGAAGGTAAAAAGCAGTTGCTCATGGAGTCATTCTACAGAAGCATGCGCAAAAAGCATAAGGTGCTAATGGACGGAGGTGATCCTGTTGGTGGTAAATGGAATTACGACCATGACAACAGGAACAAAATGCCAGAAGACACCTATGTTCCTGAACCAATGTCATTTCAAAGGGATGTGACAGACTTGGTTGAGCTATTAGAGGAAAGAGGTGTTAAAACAATAGGGAATGTTGATTCTAAAGATTTTCTGTGGCCCGTAACAAGGGAAGAAGGGTTAAAACTCTTCGACTTCTTCCTAAATGATTGTATGCCATTTTTCGGTAAGTATCAAGATGCCATGACTACCAAAGGATGGTCACTTTTCCACTCAAGAATATCTTTCTTACTGAATTCGAAAATCCTTTCTCCAGAAGAGATTATTCGAAAAGCTGAAGAATATGGGCGGAATAATGAGGGAGTTCCGCTTTCAGCAATTGAGGGCTTTATTAGGCAAATACTAGGTTGGCGAGAGTATATGCGAGGCATCTATTGGAAATATATGCCCGATTATGCCAAAGAAAACTTCTTCAACCATAAGAGAAAACTACCAGACTGGTTTTGGACAGGTGAAACCAAAATGAAGTGTCTTTCTCACACCATCGGACAATCTTTGGACTATGCTTATGCACACCATATTCAGCGATTGATGGTAACTGGGAATTTTGCGCTGTTGGCGGGTATAGATCCCGATGAAGTAGATCAATGGTATCTCGGTATTTACATAGATGCAATTGAGTGGGTAGAAATTACCAATACTAGAGGAATGAGTCAGTTTGCCGATGGTGGTGTGGTGGCTACTAAGCCCTACGTTTCTTCGGCTAATTACATGCATAAAATGAGTCATTACTGTGGTTCATGTCATTACAAGTACAAGGAGAAATTAGGTGAGAAGGCCTGTCCGTTCAACAGTCTATACTGGGATTTTCTCGACAGAAATAGAGAGAAGCTCGAGAAGAATCATCGAATGAGCATGATTTACCGGGTTTGGGATAAAAATTCTACTGAAAAGAAAAACCAAATCATTGAACAAGCGGCTAAGTACCTGAATACGATAGAGGAAATATGAGCAGGGCGATTTACTGGTTTCGGAACGATTTGAGGTTGGAGGATAATGAAGTCTTAAACAAGGCTGTTGAGGAGAATCCAGAGGTTTTGCCCGTTTATGTTTTTGATGAGAGCCTATTGAGGGGAGAGCAGTGGGGTATTGAAAGAATGGGCTCTCATCGTCTTAAATTTCTCTTGGAATCGCTGGAGGATCTTAAAGCTCATTTACAACAACTAGGCTCAGACTTATTGATTAAAGTTGGAGATACAGTTACTGTTCTTAACGATATCAGGAAAACCTATAATTGCGATGTGCTTTATGCTCAAAAGTCTTCTGCTTATGATGAAGAGCAGGTGGAGAATGAACTCACAAAAACCATAAACACCAAGTTTATTTGGGGTGAAACACTCTATCATCTTAATGATCTGCCTTATCATTTAGATGAACTTCCAGATATATTCACGCAGTTCAGAAAGTCGGTTGAGAAAAAGGCCGATGTAAGAAAACTACTAGAAGCACCTTTGCAAATTCATTCACCCCAAGGGTTCGGTTCGGAAGTGTCTTCTCTGGAAGACTTAGGCTTTGAGCCCGTTGAAGAAGATGATAGGTCGGTTATTCAGTTTCTTGGAGGAGCTAAAGCAGCCAATGATAGGTTGAATTATTATTTATGGGATAACGAGTTGCTAGGTAACTATAAGCAAACGCGTAATGGCCTTATTGGAGGTGATTACAGCAGCAAGTTCTCTCCTTGGTTGGCTCATGGTTGTATTTCACCACGACAAATCTATTGGGAAGTAAAGAAATTCGAGAAGTACGTAAAGAAAAACAGCTCAACCTATTGGTTGGTTTTCGAACTGGTTTGGCGCGATTACTTCCACTTTGTGGCTAAGAAATACGGCAATCAGATTTATCAGAGAAAAGGAATTTTGGGTGAAGATAAAATCGACTGGGGATCTGATAAACTTTTTCACTTATGGCGAGATGGTAAAACAGATGAACCTTTTGTTGATGCCAATATGCGGGAAATGAATGCCACGGGGTTTATGAGCAACAGAGGAAGGCAAAATGTAGCCTCATACCTAATGCACCAAATGAAGATTGACTGGAGGCTAGGAGCTGCCTATTTCGAGAAAATGCTGATAGACTACGACCCATGTTCAAACTACGGTAATTGGATTTACATTGCCGGAGTTGGAAACGACCCAAGAGGAGGTAGAGAGTTCAACATTGAACGTCAAAAAGAGATGTACGACCCCAAAGGAGAGTACCAGGAGTTGTGGGCTAATTAAGCCTAATTCTTTCTACATTTGGCTATGCAAAACCTTCGCGTAGCTCTTATCCAATCTGATATTCATTGGCATGAAATAGGTGCGAACCTAGCCATGTTTGAAGAGAAAATCTGGCAGATTCAGAATGATATGGACCTTATTCTACTTCCAGAAATGTTCCAGACCGGTTTTACTATGGAACATGAGGGGTTAGCCGAGCCCATGAACTTCAACACTTTTAAGTGGATGAAGCAAATGGCAGCTCAAAAAAATGCAGCTGTTTGCGGTTCCTATATTGTCAAAGAGCAAGAGAAGGTATTCAATAGGCTTTTGTGGATGCAACCCGATGGACAGTTTAAGACTTATGATAAGCGTCACCTTTTCCGAATGGCCAATGAGCACGAGCATTTCGATATGGGTGCAGAAAAGCTCATAGTAGAGTGGAGGGGCTGGAAGATATGCCCAATGGTTTGCTACGACCTTAGGTTTCCTGTGTGGTCTAGAAATGTAGACTTAGCCTATGATCTGTTGCTTTATGTGGCCAATTGGCCGGCTGTTAGAGTCAATGCTTGGGACACGCTACTGGAAGCAAGAGCCATAGAGAATGTGAGTTATTCTATTGGTCTCAATCGTGTAGGGAAAGATGGGGTTGGCATTGAATATAATGGTCATTCAGCGGCTTACAGTCCAAAAGGAGAGCAGTTGACGTTTTCTGAAAAGGAAGAGATTATTTACATAGAACTCTCTGCTGAAAGTCTTCAGTCGTTCCGTAAGAAGTTTCCTGCTCACCTAGATGCCGATGAGTTTGAAATCAAGAGTTGATAGATTTAGTTAAAACTGCTTTCAACTGCGCGGTAGATTCAAAGTTGTGCACCGGTTGTTTCAACATCTGTAAGACTTTCTGCAGTTGTTGGTTCTTTCCATTCACAAAGAATAGCTGGTTTGTTTTGCTTTTTCTCAAGGCTTCTATCGCTTTAGAAAGAGCGCCTAGACCTTCTGATTCAACTACATCGAAAAAGCATATGACTTGTTCTGATTCAGCTATCATTTTAGCGATCTCCTGAACTAAAAATGGCTCCGATTTACTATCGGCTTCCACAAAGTTAAACGCTGCATCAATTTCACTTAATGCGTCTTTCTCGGGAAAGCTAAAAGCGATTTGCTCTATGGGTTTTATCTGAAAGTAACAGAAGAGGATCATCGCTGAATTAATAGCTTTTTAGTAATACTCCGTCCGTCCGAACTTACAATTCGAATCAGGTATAGGCCAACGGGGTAGCTGGAGAAATCCAAAGTAGTTACTTCAGCATCGGCTACAGCTACAGGCTCGGAAATTAGTCGTCCACTGGTATCTATCACTGAGACCATGGCGTTGGCATTTACCAAAAGTCTGACGGAGTCCGCTGATGGGTTAGGAGACAGTGAAACCCGTAGGTCGTTTTCGCTTCCGCCATTTCCGGTTCCCACATTTCTGAGAAGCAACAGTCCACCTCTTTTGGTGCCAATAACCAGCGATGGTTTGCCATTACCAAATAAATCGGTTGCGGCCAGGTAGTTGCTTCGGCCCAGTCGTGAAGGTCTTAGGTTATTTGCTTCGCTAATTAGTGTAGTGACAGAGGGGCCTTTTTGGAATGCTGCATTAAAAGGAGCTTCATAGAGGGTCAATGCTCCCTGACTATCTATGGTAAGTAGTTGTGGTTTACTGGTGCCCGACCAGTTAGCCACTGCAACAGAAAGCACCTGACGGGTAAAATCATTTTCAAAACCGCCAAACTGTTCCTCTTCCCTAAACCTTAGGTTGCCTTCGTTGATAAAGGCCGTCAGTCCTCCAAAAGCTCCGCCAAGCAGCACGTCTGCCAGGCCGTTTCCGTCAATGTCATACACCAAGGGGTTGCTATTGGGTGTAGTAGGCAGGTTAAGATTTACAGGAGTTTCGAAACGGCCATCACCAAGGCCCTTTAGAAGAAAAACAGCAGCCGAATTTCCTCCGGTTTGTGCCTGAAGAACTATATCGGTAATGCCGTCATTGTCTATATCGGCCATCTGGGGTTTAAACCCGGCATAACCCAGCGAAGACAGATTCTGGAAGTCGGTAGTTGCCAAAGCAAATGAGGGGTTAAAACGGTTTCCGGTATTTTCAAACAGCCAAAGACTGCTTACCAGTCCGTTAGGGGTTGGTTGTCCAGCGTGCCCAACGAATAAATCCAGATCACCATCGGCATCATAGTCCCAAAATGCGGGATAGGCGTCCTCCCCCAAATCTACCATCTCATGTTGTAAAAAAGGCTGTTTCCCTTCAAAGGTGGGGTTTAGGTTGTTGCCGGAATTGTCGAATACTTGTATGTGGTTTGTAAAGTTTACCCTGTTGCCCAGATTACGGTCGATGTTTGTGGAAACCACCAGTTCCATTACCTGGTCAAAATCGGTATCTAAAAGGAACGCTGAAGGAAAAAACTCAAAGGCCACAGGGTCTTGAGAAGGGAAGGGATGAAAATCGGTAATAGAGGCTTGTTGCGTGGTTCCCTTATTTTCAAAAAAAACGAGATTAGTACAGAGCTCATCTGAGGCTACAATATCTATATCGCCATCATTGTCTGCATCGAAGGGAAGAATCGTTTTGCCTCCTGCATGCAAAATCACAGCCGGCTCTGAAGTCTCGGCCTCCTCAGCAGCTTCTCCAGAGTTTTCCTGACAGGGTTGTCCGAACGAAAAGTTGTTGCAGCCACAATCGTAAAAATCGCCCCAGTTTCTGGTGATTCGGGTAAAATTAAGGCTACCACAGGAACCTGTGTTTTGGTAGTATTCTATTGAACCGGAACTTCCAAAGCGGTAACTAAGAATGTCCAACGCTCCGTCTCTGTTAACATCGGCAAAGCCGGGTATATCGGTGGCGCTCACCTGTAAATTAGAGCCCTGATCGAAGCGCAGAAATTCACTGGCTAGTTGCCAGGCCACACCTTCGGAAGTACTCATGTTGCGGTATACTTTAATGCCCAGCGTGGTGTTTGTAAAAAGATCCTTTTTGCCATCACAGTCAAAGTCTGTCAGTACCATCCAATTCACCACATCGGCCGGAAACTGGAAGGCATAAGAAGGGTCAAATACCCATTCATCGTCCTGGCGTATATAGGTGGTAAGGTGGCCGGACTGCCGGTGGAAGATGACCAGGTCTTGTTGCCCGTCCATATTCAGATCCATGGTTTGAAATTGCGCAGAATTTAAGCCCCCCTCAAAAGCCCTAGCTAAGCGTTCATTGTCTTGCCGGAGTTCTACCGTCTGATCGAAGGCGAAGGCAACCTGAGCCTTGGCTGTAGTGGCGAAGAAAAGGGTTATTAAGACAATCAGGTATTTCATGCGAACAACTCTGAGGCTAAATTACGATCAGTCATTCAGAATAACGCAATTTTTGCGCTTTAGTGTTGTAACTTCACCGACCAAATACAATGGCAATGATTGATCAGTTATACTCGGTTTACCTTCGTTCTACGGGTGTGTCTACAGACACCCGCACTCTCCAAAAAGATAACCTGTGGTTTGCTCTGAAAGGGCCAAACTTTAATGCCAACAAGTTTGCCGATAAGGCTTTGGAGCTTGGTGCCTGTGCGGTGGTAATCGATGACCCGGCCTATGCCAGAGATAATCGTTATCTGGTGGTTGAAGATGGGTTGAAGGCTCTGCAGCAGTTGGCCAATCATCACCGCAAGCAGTTTAATATTCCGGTAATTGGCATTACGGGTTCTAATGGAAAGACTACAACTAAAGAACTTGTGCGAGATGTGCTGGCTAGAAAATTTCGTGTGTTGGCCACATTGGGCAATTTCAACAATCACATTGGTGTACCTCTTACTTTACTGAGGCTGACGGCCAACACGGAGATGGCTATAGTAGAAATGGGAGCTAATTTTGTAGGAGATATAGCTCAACTTTGTGCCATTGCCGAACCCACTTTCGGTTTGATTACTAACATAGGAAAGGCTCATCTGGAGGGCTTCGGTGGAATAGAAGGGGTGTTTAAGGGTAAAACCGAGCTATATGAACATGTGGCCAAACAAGGGGGTGTTTTGTTTGTGAACTCTCGTAATCAGCGCCTGATGGAAAAGGCCGGTCGGTTAGTAAGTGAGATAGCGACTTACCCTGATAAGGATGATGTTTACCATGCTGAGTTAATCGATGCCCAACCCTTTGTGAAACTGAAGGCCCGATCAGGCAAGGTGGTGGATACTCAGATTTCCGGAAGCTATAATTTTGAAAACATTTGTGCGGCTCTTTGCATTGGAGCCTATTTTGGGGTGCCTGAGAATGAAGCCCTGGAAGCTATAGCCGCCTATATACCTGAAAATAACCGGTCTCAGATTAAGCAATTAGGCTCAAATACCGTGGTAATGGATGCCTATAATGCCAATCCCACTTCTATGGCACTTGCACTGCAAAATTTTGCGGCCAAACCGGGTTATAAGGTGGCTATTCTGGGCGATATGTTCGAACTGGGTGAGTCAGCGGCCGAAGAGCATGCTGCTGTGGGTAGCCTGACGGCTGGCCTCGCTCTGGATCAGGTGATTTTTTGTGGTGAGCTAATGAAGCATGCCTATGAAACGAATAAGAAGGCTGAGTACTTTGAAGATAAACAAGAATTGGCGACTTACTTAAAAGGACTTCAATTGCAAGATAGCCAGATACTAATTAAGGGTTCGCGGGGAATGAGCCTGGAAACTCTTTTGGAGAGTTTTTGATGTCTTGAAAAAATAAGAGGGATGGCACCACCCATCCCTCAACCTCAACCTAAGAATCGGTGACTGAACTGCTTAACCATAAAAACAATTGTCACCTTATTTTAAATATTATTTCACCTTAAACACCACTCGTTGAGCCTCAGTATCTACCTCAAATCCTCTGCTTTTGGATAGTGCAATGGTTTGGGCGGCATCTTTCAGGCTTTTGAATGTGGTGGTTATAGGGCTTGATAATTCGCTTTCAGAGAAGTCGTGTTCAACTTCTACACTGTATAATCTTTTTACTTCGTTCAGAACTTGTTGCAGCGGCACACTCTCGTAGTCATATTGACCGATTCTCCAGCTGTCAATTCTGTCTAGCCGCGTTTCTACAGGTTCGGAAACAACATTGTTTTCAACAGAAACGGAGAGTCCCGGAGTTATTATTTGCTCTGAAGTGCCTTCCGGACTACTTACTTTTACCTTGCCGGTTTTACACGCTACTTGCAGTAGCTGGCCTCTGGTTCTCACATTAAAACTGGTGCCTAGTACTTCAATCTTTCCGTTGGTTGTTAGCACCTTGAAGCTGCTGCCCCGCTTCACCTCAAAGAAGGCTTCGCCAGTTAAGCGCACCTCTCGGTGGTCTGTCCAGCCTTTTTCAGGAAATGAAACGGAACTTTCAGCATTCAGGTATGCCACCGATCCATCGGGCAAATTTACTGTTCGTACTTCTGCCAAACCGGTAGCTATAGAAACTTGATTGGTTCTTGGTTGTAAAATGAAAAAAGCACCAATAGCTAAGATGAAAGAGGCCGCTACTCCGATTATCCAATTTCTGCGCGAAATGGAAATTACTTTAGGTGAATCGTGGTTAGAAATTTTGCTTTCCAGCTTCTTCCAGGCCTCTTCCTGAGAAATGGTTTCTCTCACACAGAGGTTACCGGACTGTTCCACAAACTTCTGCAATGACTCAAATTGAGGGTCGTTTTCGGCATGTTGTTTTGCTTCCCGGTGAGTTATTTCTCCCTCAAGCCACGCCTGCTCCCAATTGTTATGGTGCTTTTTTCCTGTCATTGTGCTGTTAATACACCAAGCGTAAGCAACACCCTACTTTTAGTATTTTTATAGTGTAGCTTATTTAAGTCGTATGGTGTGTGTTTTGATATTTTTCCACCAGTCGTGCCATTTGCGAATGGAATGACACATATAGGGGCTGTTAAGACAGCTTGTAGGTCAAGTGTCTTTTGCTTCTATCTGATCTGGATAAGTAGCCCTATAATTTAAAAGTACAGATTGAGAAACAGGGAAGGGGTAAAGTCGAGCAGTACTATATCTCTGTAAAGATTGGTAGGGGCCATTTGTTCATTGTTATTAATGGCCATTTCAATTTCATCTCGCTTGAGTCTCCTGCCTTGTATGTTCTGCCGGTTATACACGTTGAGAATAGATAGCCCCATTTCTCCACGCATATGTTCTCCCTCAAACTTATGAGCAATGGAGATGTCTAACCGGTGATAATCAGGAAGTCGTTCAACTGTTTTTTGGGTGTTAACCACTTCAAAATTGATCAACTCACCCTGATTGTTTCGAATAAAATTAATAGTGGGACGGTAAAATGGTTTGCCGCTACCATAGACCCAGGTAGCTGAAAAGTTCCAGGCCGGTAGTTCAATAATATGTACAAACTTAAGTTCATTGCGCTGGTCTTCTCTTGCAGCTATTTCACTATTGTTATTTATGCTTTCAAAGCGGTTAAGTGCTTTACTTCTGGTGTAGGCAATCCAGCCCTGGTATGGGCCTATACGCTTTTGAATAAGTAGATCTAAACCCCGGATATTGCTGGTGCCGGGTGCTATGAGAATACTCGGACTTTGGCGGTTGGTGTTGGGATTGTACAGGTGAGAGATGTTGTATTCGGTGAGCCCGCTTACCTGTTTTTCATAAAACTCAAGGTCTATGGTAAGGTCGTTTTTTTCATATTGAAAGCCTGCTATTAGGTGGTCCGATTCCATTACCGGAAGGTGCCTGGGCCCTGGTTTGCTGCTTTCATATGCCAGGTTCCAACTGTTTTCATTGTTCGAAAAGGGGTCGTCAAAAACCTCTTCTCGCATAATCTGAAAATACTTGCCCGAACTTAGCTTGAGTTCCAGGTGTGGAAGGGGCTGATATACGAGGGCCGCCCGTTGCCCAAAGAAGCTTTTGTCACTTACACTGGTGGTGTTGAGCCGGCCACCCAGTCGCAATTCAAGGTTTTTGCTGAGCGTAATATTGTCGGCCAGATAGAAGGAAAGAATGGTTCCGTCAGAGCTGGGGTTGCGGTCATCCGGGGTCATGCCCGACAAATCGCGTATATCTACCTTATTGAATACGTTGATGCTGGAAAGGTTAATACCAAAGTCAAGGCTATGCCGTCCGCCCACCGTGAGTTCATTTTTTAAATTTAACTGAAGATCTTCTACTTCGTTCATTCGGGTGATTTCGTAAAGCCCGATTTGATCGCCAGCACCATTGCGTCTTTCGTTGTTGTAGAAGTAGTCGAAGTAATGATCGGAAAAGGCCAGCTGCAGGTTTGAGTAATACTTTCTGTTCCAGTTTCTGGACCAGGCCAGTCCAATGCCATTGTTACCCCAGTCGGCCTTTTCATTGTAGCTGTCAATTTGGCTAATAGTGCCGGGATTGTTCGGATCCTGGAAGTTCACTATGTCAAAGTCCGTATCAAGGTCGTCCCGGCCCTGATAAACACTCAGACTCATTACATCGCGGGTAGAAACCTTGTAGGTGGCCTTAAAATTGAGATCGTAAAAATGAAAATCGGGGCGTATGAGGTCGTCTTCATTGGCCAGCCCGTTAAAAGCCTGCTGATTTACCTGATTAGATTTTTTTCGATAGTTGGTGTAGAGTTTTTCGAAGAGATTGCTGCGAATAATATCGGTGTATGCTCTTCTTGCACTCACATGAAAAGCTCCTCTTCCACTGGCAAAAGGCACATTGGCACTAAACCGAGCGCTTAGCAGGTTTAAGCCCATGGAGTAATTGGGTTCGTTGAAACTCCCGGTGGTACCCGTAATGTCTACCACCCCGGAGACCCGACCTCCGTACTCTGCTCCAAAGCCTCCTTTGTAAATTTTAATGTCTCGAACAGCATCGGCATTGATGGCACTAAAAACACCAAAAAAATGATCTAGCCGGTAAAGGGTTATACCATCGAATAGTACCAAATTGTGAGTAGAAGGGCTGTTTCTAATCGATAGGGCCGATGAGGTTTCGTCAGAACCCCCAATGCCCGGCAAATACTGAAGCGAACGAAAAATATCCAGTTCACCAAGGCTTGGTAGTGCGGAGAGGTTGTTGGGGTCTATGGTGATCTGAGATATCTGATCGCCATACTTAACCGTGGAGAATTTATTTTCTACCACCGTAAACTCGGAGAGATCTAGTGAGCTTTCTTGCATCATTATTTTGATGGTCTGCTTGGTTTCTCCCGGCTTCAGTTTTACCTGCGATTTTTGGTAGCCCAGGTAGCTAACTTCAATGGTGCTGGTGTCGGTGGGTACCTGGGGTAAAGAGAAATAGCCGTCTTTATTGGTTATAACTCCGCGTTGCAAACCGCTCACTCTTACCACGGCATTGGGTAAACTTTCTCCGGTGCTGGCATCTTGCACCAACCCAAATACGGTTATGTCGAACAGACTGGGCGTATTTACATCAAGATTTACCTTTTTGGGGATGAGGATGATTTTATCATTGAGCAATTGGTAGTCTATTCCTTTATTGCGCAAGATGGCGTCCAGAAATTCGGTCACAGGCTTTTGAGCAAACTGCCCGGAAACCGTAGTGCCTGTTATAAGGGCATCGTCATAGGCAATTTTAAGGTCGTATTTGTTTTTGAGTATTCGGAGTACTTTGGCCAGTGAAGCGTTGTCAAAGTTTTCGGTTATGGCCACCGAACGGATGTCTTGAGCCAGGCTGATCTGGCTGCAAATCAATACACATAAAAGCCAACTTATAATGCGCACTATTCAACAATTACCTGATCTCCGTTTCTACTGAATTTAAGCCCCATAGGTACAAAAACCAACTGCAATGCCTCGTTGAGGTTCGAAGTATTGAAGTAGCCTGAGTAATATCTTTCGCTTAGTGGTTGCTCTGAAAGTATTTTAATATTGAACTGCCTTTCCAGCTCCTCAACTACCTGCGAAAGGGGTTGAGCATCGAAGTAAAAGCTGCCCGACCTCCAGGTGGCTGTTCGTGTGAGATCGAAAGCCTGGGTTTTCAACTGGTCTTTGTGCAGTAAAGCTTCCTCACCGGGGTTCAAAACTACTTTATCTTCATTGTTGCTTACCTCTACTGTACCGGTAAATACGGAAACACGCAGGTGTTTGGATCGGTTGTAAAGGTTAAAGGAAGTGCCCAGCACTTTTACCTGATAATTGTCTCCAATCACTTTGAATTCGTTGCCCGGAGTAATATCGAAAAAGGCTTCGCCCGATAGTACCACCCAACGATTGCGTTCCCAGTTTTTTTCTTTGTAAGACATAACGGTTCCGGCATTGAGGGTAACCATAGAGTTGTCGGGGAGTGTAATGGTTGTAAGCTGGCCCGATGCCGCCCGTACGGTGATGATCTTATTGCCTGCCGAAAAGTTAACGTAGATAACCAGGGCTATAATAGCGGCAGCCGCAGCCCACAGCCATGCCCTGCGAGGCTTTGAGGGCTGCATAATTTTTTCGTTGTCAGGAGCTCTTTCTTCTATTTTTCTGGTGAGTTGCTCCCAGGCTTCGTTTTGCGATTTACCATGCGGAACGTCCAGCTTCTCGGTGAAAGCGATAAGTTTCTCCATAGCTTCCTTCTCTTCCCGAGGAAGCTCCTGTTTGAGCCAATTGTCTATGAGATTATCTTCTTTCACCGGTCTAAATTAACTTAAATTTTATACTTAATGTGTTCGCGAAGATGTGCCAGAGCTCCGTGCATTCTTTTCTCAACAGCTTTGACGCTTAGTGCGAGCCTATCGGCTATTTCTTTATAGGTGAGTTCATCAATCCGGTTCATTAGAAAAACTTCGCGTTGCTTTTCGGGCATAGCGCCAATAACTTCTTCCAACTCGGCTTTGAATTCCTTTTCTTCCAAAGCAAACTCCGGAGAGTGTTCTTCTTGTTGGGTTTTGTGCCGTTCTGCAAAATTCATCACCACCTTGTCATGTCTTATTTTGTTGAGCAACATGTTGTTGGCAATGGTGTATAAGTAGCTTTTTACAGTCTCCGGCTGAACTTCCTCCCGCTTGTCCCAAAGTTTCATGAACACATCTTGGGCAATGTCTTCGCTCTGCTCAATATTACCCGATTTGTAGTATAGGAAATTCTTGATGGGGGTGTAATACTGATCGAAAAGGCTCTTGAACTCTGAGAGGGTCATGCAGTGCTAAAAATGCTTTGGCTAAAGATAAATAAAAAACACTTTTCCGTAAGATGGAGAGCTTTTTAAAATCGCCAATTCAATTCCTTGATATTTTTCCGTTCAATTAACGGACATTTTCAAATCAATCAAACTGCCTTCGAACATTATTAAAATCCACTTCGAACGACTAACTTTGAAGTGTCGCACTTCTTGATTTACCCATATAGATTAGATGCTGTCCAGAGCTTTGCCCGGAGACTTCATCAGAGTGATCTGTATGGGTTATTTTATTGAAGTGCGACACCTCCGGGCATTTTTACCCACCTATTCCACAATCATAATTCAAGGTTAAAACCTCTACCTTTTTACCCTTACCAGACTTGCTTGCAGCCAGTTGTTTCGTAAATTTAAAGGTAACCCATCCGTTTTGTTTCGTGTACTTTTCTAAGATTTCACTAGGGTAGCTAGACAGCATAAATTTACCCTCTATCTTACTGAGTAGGCTTAAAAGTCGTTCAAAATCACTCTCGTTATACCCATTATAATGGCCTTGATTAGAAAAAATATACGGTGGGTCGATGTAGTGAAAACACTCTTTGGAGTCATGTGCTGAAATGATCCTCAAGGCATCATTATTATCGATTGTCACACGCTCTAATCGCTCGGTATAAGGTGTTAAATCAAGATGCTTTTTACCGTTTACTCTAAGAGGCTGCTTGCCCTCTTTATCATATCCCCATGTGCCAATCTTACTCACAAAACCTTGGGAAGTGAGTATCCAAAACGCCCATGCTCTTTTTACCTTAGAGAACATGTGTGGGTTGTGATAAATAGTTAAAGCATCCTCGTATTGACTACGACTATGAAGGGTCTTATTGACTTCATTCTGAAAGCCTTCAGGGTTCGATCTTATAATCTCGTAGAAGTTTACAATCTCCTGATCTACATCATTAATCACTTCACACTTAACAGGCTCTTTAGCCCAGAAAACAGCTAATCCACCTGCAAAAGCTTCGGTGTAAGTGTTATGCTCAGGAATGAGCGGAAGGATATGTTGCAGCATTTGCTGCTTGCCTCCATAATAAGTAATTGGCGTCTTAAGACGCGGTTTTTGTCGCACCATTATTGTTCTTTATTTGGTTTAAAATGTACTTATAAAGGCGCGACACTGCCTTGATTATTTTCTGTTTTAGCTATTAAAGTATGATACCTTAATGATCATTCTCTCTGGAACTGACCCCGTTGGAGGGACTATCTGAATAGTTCCATTTGAATTAACATTGAAATAAAATACAGTATGAGTATCAACATCAACAGCACGACCAATAATGCCGCTAAGAGAATTGGCAGGTCGTGAACCTATTGGTAGCGTAGCTACTGTAATATTCGAAGGATAACTAGCTCCATCAGGAATAACATCCAATAAAACGTCTATCCATCCATTACCATTCTTCTTGATGTAGCTGCTATTATTTATGTTCCAATTAGTACCTTCTGTAAAAGCTGTCTCATCTAGTGTAGTTACTCCAAGTGCCATTTTTGTGGCCAGTGCAGCCGTTACGGTGGCGGCAAAGTCTTCATCATTACCAAGAGCAGCTTGAAGCTCTATAAGAGTATCAAACGCAGCATCAGCTCCACCAAGAATCTCATTTTTTAAATCAGTTAATCGGCTCTCTAGCTGAAGCAAATTGACAATCTTTTCATCCACCCTTACCAAGTCAGAGTAGTTGACATCTGCACTGTCACTGGCTGCAAAGCTTAGGACTAATTTGAAGTCTTTATGAACATGACGGTCTATGAAATCTGAGAACTTGGCTGCTTGACCAATATTGGTTTCAGTGATTGTAAGCACCGGAACATTTCCGCCATCATTACCTTGAATTCCATCACATAAATAGACCTCTCCATCATGATATACAGCTCCTGCACTGATCTGCCAATTGGGAGCTCCTTCTACAGCTTCCAAGCCATACAGTACAGTCCATTCGGAGTCTAAAATTCCAAGGCTCTTTATAATCGAAGAGGAGACTTCAATCAATGCATTTTGATGCTGTTGATGCGTTGTTAAACTCACCTCTTGTCTAATTCCCGGAACAGGAAAAAGTATCTTTTTCATATCTCAACTATCTTGAATGTTATTCCTGCTACTTTATACTTATTTACAAGACCTCTAACCTCGTTCAAATCAACTCCGAGAGCTGCTGGAACTTTGACTATAAAATCTACATCATCTAAAACAGCTGATCCGCTGTCTCCTACAACAGGGTTCAAAAGGTTTCCAGAATTACCGAGCTGCCAGTTCAGTCCGTCACCTGAATCAGTCAAGATGAACGGGTTTCCATTACTAGACTGCGGCTCAACCACTATGCCAACTCCGAACTTGCTGATCAATAGGTTTCTCAATGAGATTACGCGACCCGTGTACTTGTATTCATCTCGTTTGAGTGTAACGAATGCATTAAATTCGGAGACTATTATTTCCAATGGTCTCAATAGCACTTTCGACCAAGCTAGAATCTTCGGTTTTCTGAGTGCTATAAGCCACCAATCTTTAGAGAACTTATCCGTATTGAAATTAAAGTTCATCATTCAACTGAGTAGTTTAATGTAGCTGCTAAAGGAAAAGCATCGTCAATTGTGTAATAACCGGATGCAGGGTAATAGACTCTATCTACAATTGAGAATTCGCCCAGGTCATTACGTGCTTCAATTTCATCATCACCATCAACGCTAATAACACCATCTACATCCCTGATGGCCACCAATAAGTCGAGCGGATAAAATGAGCCATCGAAATTGGTGTCTGAATTCAAGACTTTCAGATGCTCAGTAATTGCCAGCTCTACACGTGCCTTAATAGTAGCGAGCGGAACTATTGCACTATAATAAATAGTAAGAGGAAGCTTCAATTTATCGCTTGCCGTGCTGGTAGCAACAAGCTTCTTTTGAGCATATTGAATTTCGTTCAAATAGCCTTGAAACGCTGTTAATTCATCGTTCGAAAGAGGGGAAGGATCACCGTTAACCTCCTTCGCTACTTTGACTTGAGTTCCTGCGCTAGTGGTGTTAATGGACACCCTTTTTATGATCTGTTTAGCGGCATCGATCTCAGCATAACCATAAGAGCCATCTGAGTAGAACAACAGAGGGTCATCATATTGAAATTTTCGCACCTCTTTATTTAGACTCTCAGCGTTTCCGGGAATGGCCTTCAACTTCTCATCTACCTCAGCTTTAAAGATGTCAAAGAACTGATCGAAGAATGCAGCAACATAGGCAAACAGCCAGCACATCAAACGCCACACAGCAACCTTTGAATTACTGTTTAGGTCGTTCAAAAGAGTCTCAGCGTCATCGCCTTCATAACCTAAATCGGTTAAGCTGGCCTGAGTCTCTTTCTCAGCTATGAGAATATCATACCACTCTTTTGCTGTTCTAGCCATAGTCTAAATCATCAAATCGTCATCTAACTCAATTACCAATGTGTTTTCACCAGCAAAAGCTGTATCTACTTCAACCAAGTCCTTTTTTGCTGTTATCGTGGTTGGGTTATCGAGCTGCATTAAGGCTGTTCCGGTTGCGTCAGTAGTGTTCTCAAAGGGGACTCCTGAAGTAGCATTCTCAGCCTCAAGGGTCACGTTTGAAAGAACCTTACCTTTGCGATCTTTAACCTGTACAGGAGTCAGGCCATCCAGCCCTACTGAGAAGCCTAAAAACCCAACCACAGGGGTAGTATCCAGATTAAAGCCTAATACTCCTCCAGCCATTATTTAAAATTGTTTGTTAAAACCACTACTAACTCGATCCATGTAGCACTTATAGGTGTGCCCAATACCCCGAAAGGTCGATCAGGATCAGCGTTACCATAAACATTCGCACCGTCAATAATCAGTTCCGGTACTGTGTCCCATTCCATTGTAAAGAATGCCCCCGCCAGCCCATAGGATGGATTCAAACCGTTATCCCATTCAGCATCGTTTGCTGGTTTTAACTGCTGTGTGCTAAATCTCATTTTATATGAGAGTCTATTGGGTCTAAGAGAGGCTTGTTGAGAAGCTGATCCATAAGTGAAGGAAACTCCACTGCCAACGATAGCTCTCAAAGCTGAATCAAGAATGATCGTGTTAACATCAGGCACACTATCCACTAATCTATCTTCACCGTTTACCCTTACGGTTTGCCCTACAGGAACACCATGATTAGCACAAATCAAAGTAACATTATCAGGAGCAGCTCCTGTTGTAACCAACTCTTGAGGGTAATTAGTAGACACCGGCTGAGAGTCAGGAACATTATTGTTTTCAGAAGTGCCACCCGGAAAAGATGAGTCAAAAAACAAATCAGCAACTAAAAGAACCTTCTCATTGATGGTCAATGGTTGTGATCCAATTCTGAAAACATAGTTTATCTCCCCATCCGCAGAACCTCCCAACAATCTATATACAGGACTCGCTGAAACATCAATATTTCCATCAGGAGCAACAAACACAGTGTTCGAAACAGTGTTATTATAAATTGAAACCCCAACTTTTGCATTACCAATATTTGCGCCCCCGGTAGCCGCTCCTATCATTGGAGAGCCTGCCTGTACTCTATAATCTCCAACACTTGTATTATTAAAGAGAGGATCGTCATTGATACACGTTGCAACCGCTGCGTCCCAGTTTCCTGTTCCTCCTACGGCTGCTACATTTGCAGAATTCAGCCAGCTAACCCCGGCAGGATACCCGTGATCTTGTGGCGTTCCGGCTCTACCGTCTTGAATTGCAAATAAGCCATAGCCTCCGGTAATTGCTACTTGTATAAGCCCTTCAACATTGTTTCTGGTGAAGTAAGTTGGAGACTGCATTCTTATGATAGAATTCCTTGAAACATAACAGTTTTCAAATCGTTCAAATCCATCACCACTAAAGTTACAGGTGCCGTCAAAAATAGAAAAGTTAGCCCTAGCTAAGTCTAACACCTGTGCAGAACAATCAACAAACACACATCTGACATATACATCAGCGGCCTTGTAACACATCAGGCCAGTGCAGTTTTTGTAGATATTATCAATATAGTTTCTAGTGATCGATGTATAACCTCTAGCGTTGAACGAGGTGTTAATAAACTTGATTCCTTGAAGCTTTGTGCCTGAATTCTGTCCAATAATTATGGTGCTATTTTTGATTATTACCTTTCCATCAGCTTTCATTTCACCACTTATGGTAAAGTTCAATGAGCTGTAATATCCTCCACCTATCACAGCTTTGATATTAGTATTAAGCAGGGCGGTTGTAGGCGTTATTTTTGGGTCGTCATAAGTACCAACACCACTCTGGTGACCAGACCTATCAAACACTATCCCCGGCACAACTCCAGTGCCAAATACCTCTTTGAAATTATTAGCCATTTTTAACCTCCTTCAAATAACCTCTACCCAATTCAGCAGCCCATTCGCGGTGATTGACTTTAAATCTGTAATAGATAGTCTCTGTGATCAAATGTGTTCCGGTATCATACACCTGGATTATTGGTCGATAGTTTGAGTTCAACCCATCCTGAATCAACTCCTGTTCAATTGTAACAGGGTCAAGTTCTTTAATCTCTTGTCTTATTTCCTCATCCATGTTATCCAAGATTTATCACCTGAAGGATCACAGTCTCACCATTCCACTCCATGAACACCCGGTTCTTTGCTCCATTGGTATTGTTGTAGTTATTCAACCGTACTATCCAGCCTGCCGGAAAGGTTGGAATATTTACACCATCAGCCGTCAAGTAATCAACTCGACTACGTCTCTTCTTATTAACTAGTTCAGGGTTGGCAACATCAGCATAAGCCAACGGTGCATCTATTACCTTTGACGAGGTGTAATTTTTATCAAGTGTCACAACATTGGTGAACACAATGTCTTCCCCGGTTACATTGTTCAATTGAGTCTGAGTAGCATATACACCATTCCAGACGTTGTTTAGAATCGTGTTTATCTGCGCAAAAGTCCTATCTAAATTCATACTTGATCACTTGATTTAAGCACTATCTCATCACTGCTAATCAGCAGTATTTCATCACTACTAGTAAGTCCATTTTCGTCCGGTTCATCACCTTGCTCCTCCCAACTCCAAGTATTCACATTTTGGCGTGTTCGGCTGAAGTAGCTGGCAATCTCTTTGTTTACCACCTTGTCAGAATCAATCCGCAGTACCTGACCGCCCTCAAGATCATCCTGAACGGTGATCAGCTCCGGGTTATCTTCCAAGAGCTTGAAAATTCCTGTTATGTCTCCGTACACCTCAAGGGCTACGTCCATCAACTTCTGACCGGAGGTTACTGTGTACTTGCTCTTAGCCATAGGTTGCGTCAATTTCCATAGTACCACTAGACTTTATATTCAGCCTGTTCAAGGTCATACCATCTAATTCAAACTGCTTAATGATTTCTTGCTTCAAGCTGCCCACGTTATCATCATGAACAGCCTGAGCAATGCCAACCCCAACAAAAGCATAAGGCCGAACCTCTCCCTTATTAGCAGATATGATAAGCTTCTGATTTTGTTCAGTAGCATCACCGATCACAAAGTCATTATTGACTATTTGTAAATCGAGATCATCGTCTAAAAGAATGTCAGTCATCAATGCCTAATCTTTTCATTTTCAATCTCAGAGAAGTCTCCATTTGCCTTCCCTGCCAATTGAGCGTTTGCGTAAGTCTTCAGCGCAGCTCCGCCATCATTCGGCACAGGCATAAACCCGGTCAATGACTCCACTATGGCATCTATCCGGGCATTGGTCTTGTTTAGCTCTTCAACCAGCTTAGGAGTGATAGTTAACCCTCCGTTTTCGCCCCCGAACATCAACACTTCATCCACCTCATCCACAGCGGCCACAAACCCCAACTCAGGATCATTACCGATTAAACAGACTAAAACAGTTGTGCCTTCAACCGGAAACTGAACAATACCATCAGTTACAGAATTGACAGAAGCCTTGAGCCGAACATCAAACATCTCGGCTCCATTAATAGGAGAAACCACACAGGTCAAAGCTTCCTTGTCTACTTCCTGCACCTCTGCCGGAAAGCACACGGACGGAGTTTTACCAAACTCCTTCATTGCTTGCTGAAATTTCTCCTCTTTAGTCACTTTCTAAGGTGTTAAACTAGCTTGATTCCTATGGTAACATCACGCCTTGCACCGTCCACACCAAAAGAAGTTTTAACCTTATCAATGTGGTAACTGCCGTCTTTTTCCGGGTAGTTTGGTGAGAATATCTTCGCTGTCATTCCAAAGGTTGCGAAGGGTATTAAAAAGCTCTTCAAACTGCCTTCGAACCCATCATATTTGTACTTCTGAATTTCCTCCTTAGCGAGTGCCTGAAGTGTTACCTTATCGGAGATATTGTAAAAGACCAGACTCCTCAGCTCACCCTCAGGATCACCTACCTCAACGTCAATATGTTTATTGTCCTTTTGTATTGATGTAGCCTTTACCCGGAGCCTCACCTGATCAGCCGTCCTAAAGGTTAGTTTGTCTTCAATCACATTGAGACCAAGATTATAACCAACCTCTCCCGGTTTGTCCAAATAGGCAAAGCCAACGTATAGCTCGTGATCTCTGAAATAAGCCTTTAACCCGTACCTGTCCTTGATGTCTTGAATGGCTCTTGCTGCGCTTACATTGCTAATTCTGAAAGTCTCGAAATTGATATCCGGTACATGGCTAGTATTCAGCGTTATTGCCTTACCTAAATTCTGGCTGTTAGTAGCATCTACGAGGTAGTTAAGCACCTCTTTAAGTGTAGTCTCCTTCCATGCCTTCACGATGTTTACCCGCTTCATTAGATAGGTAGCGTTCTCGCACTCCACAACTACAGGAATTTTAGGAGATACTTGCCTCACGTACCCGGTAAACTCTGTACCTTCGTAAACGCCTTCATAAGCCAGATTTACCGTGACTGAATCGCCCGGCTTTATCTGATCTGCCAGCACTTGGCTAATTCTCGGAAGTTCAATAATTGCCTCATGAGTGAGCTGAGAAAAATCCTGCTCAATCTTTACTTCATGGACTTGGCGATATTCAGTCGCCCCGATGGTGATTTTACATGCTAATACAAACATGAGCATCACTGTTAAAAATGTTCGCTTCATTTGCTTTTGTTATATGGTTAAAATTGAATTTCACTTAGTCTCATTTTTACTAATAAAGTAGTCTGCTAAATCTTGAATTGAACCAAAGCATTCCTTTTCATTTCTTATGATTGATCTGTCTTTATCCAGCCCAATCGTTTGGGATTTATGAGTTTGCAACTCATAAGACACAGCTCCATATTTATACTGGACGTCTTGAATTGGAAACTGAACTATCTGATTATTTTCAATGGTCCAAACCTTGTCACCTTTGTTAAATTTCGTTTCGATCTTCATTCTCAATACTGCTAGCTTAACTGACTGATTAATTCACTCTCAAAATCCTCATCGCTATACCCGACAATCTCATAGCCCTGGGCATGCTGAAGACCCGGAACAGCCGGGTAGCTATGATCTTCGATAGCCATGAGGGTTATATTGAAAATATTGGTAAGCTGACACTCAATAGACACGCTTCGTCTGGCTTCAACAATCTTTCTTATCTGTCTCATGGCCGCCTCAGGGTACTCTTCGCTTTCATCGTTTATCACTATCCCTCTGATAGTGATTTTGTAGTCGTCAATATTGATCAGCTCCTTAACCGTTCCGCGCTTATTTGTCACGCCTTCTCTATGTTCTCCGGTTAATTCGGTTCGCTTGATCATATTCTTTCCTCTCAACTCAACCAAAGGCTCATTCTGAAGCTGAATTCCATCGAGCTTAATTGGCATGAACAATCTTACACCATTATCAGAATTAGGATTGAAGTCTCCTTGTAATTGGAAAGGCTCGATAGCCCCGCTCTGATCACTGAATTTAGTCCCGCTAATCAGGGCGTTTACCTTGCCTCTTGGGTCTAGGTTGGGAGATAAATCTCCGGCAGGATATGGGATTCCCTTATAGCCAAAAACCCTCTGATAGAGGTCTATGATATTGAACTGCTTACCCTTTACAAATTGCTCTGCCATCAGTTGCCAATCGTTTGAGTTGCACCATTCAAAGCCCTTGTCACTACTTCGAGAATTTTATCTCCAATGTCATCCAGATTTTCCCCGACAGTTGTTGAAATCACTTCGCCAATACCATTGATCGTGTCAATATTCAAGGTCACATGAGTAACCTTCTTGCCTCCGGCAATGATGCCATCAAGGCTTTGCTGCGTTTGCGCGTCCGGTGTAGTTAGCATCGGATCAGTTCCGCCCGGAGTGGTTTGTCCGGCCTTGACTATTCCATTGACAATATGTAGTCGGTTCGAAAGTTGGTCGAAAGACTTGGTAAGAGATTTAATCTGAGATTGTGCTGATTCATAATTGTTAATTCTGTTTTGCGCAGCCGCAATTTGCGAGGCACTCGCATTACCTCCATTTAACATAGCGTTATATTCAGACCTCGCCTTATCTATATCTACATCTCTTATAGCAATTCTATTAGCCGATAATTGTCTCTGAACTTTATCAATTTCTTGCTGATATTGTGACGCTAAATCCTGCCTCTCATTCTGACTAAGGAGATCAATGTTTTGAAAACGCTTCTCTAAATCATCTCTACTTACTTGCCCCTTCTCAAAGTCTTCTTGTAGTTTATTAAATCGTTCAAACTCATCGTTAGATTTCTTTAGGTTACCGCCAAACAAAAGGAATGCCCCGGCAGCCGCTCCCACAAGAGCCGCCACAGCTCCAATAGGACTGGCCGCAATAATCAAGTTGAAAGCCGCCCAGGCATCGGCAGCGGTTTTAATACCAGTTGCAGCAATTACCGCAACGGTTCCACTGAGTCCCATAGCTACATTCCAAGCGGTCTGAACTATAGTCATGGCTTTTACGGCAAGGGTATAAGCCACAAGCCCCGCCTTATAGGTAAGGTAAGCCTTGGCAAGGAATAGGATTTCATTTCGGTGATCGAACAGGAATTTGAGATAACCCAAACCAGACTTCATGATATCGATCATGTTATCCTTATTAGCCCCTAAATAAATATTCAATTGTTGAGCTCCTTGAATAAGCACAGGCGAGAGCTCTTGCAATCCCTGAGTCATGGTTTGAAAAAATGTAAGCATTGCAGGTTGAAGCTCACTTCCTAACTGCCGTTTCAGAGTTGTAACCTGATTCTGAAACATATTAGTATTTGCCTGCAATGAGTTAATCGCATCTGGCAAAGCTCCTTCATAGGTTCTTCTAAGTTCCGCAGCAAACTTGGGCAGAAAGTCCTCAGAGACAACCTGACCAGTCTCTAACATTTTATTCAACTCGGCTTGAGTTACACCCATTGCTCTAGCAGCTATATTGAAAGCTCCGGGCAATCGCTCACCCAATTGACCTCTCAATTCCTCAGCTTGAACTTTACCCTTGGACATGATTTGTCCAAGTGCTAGAAATGTCCCGTTTACCTGCTCACCTGAAAGATTCATAGCAGTAGCCGCTACGCCTACAGCATCAAATATTCTCCTTGACTGCTCACCCTGAAGCTTAGTACCCATCATCGAAGCTGTGAGTTGCTTAAACCCACTAGTTGCAGCCTCCATTGGTAGCCTGTATCGCTGAATGGTATCAGCCAAGAATTCCTGATTCTTAGCAGCCTCTTCAGCAGAGCCAGAAGCAAAGTTTATAGCATTTTCATAGGCCTGATATTTGGCAGTAATTGCCGTTACATCTTTGGCCGCAGCCAGAATAGCCCCGGTTGCAAAAGCAGCTATTACTGCACGTTTCAACCTGCCCAGGGTAGCCTCATAACCTCTGGCCGATCGGTTCACCCTGTCGTAAGCGTCAATACCTGCTCGTTGAGACTGTTGGAACTTACGCATCATAGACGTTTGACCGCTGGAAATTTTCTCCATCGTTTTCGTCACTCTGTCCTGAAGTTCAAATACGTATTCGTATAGTCTCACTTTAGCTCTTTTTTGCTTCCTCAGCTCTTATCCATTCGAGTTTCGCTACGTTCACGCTCCACTCTTCATCTGTAAGTTCTTGCGGGTTGGGTATGTGTAAGTAATATTGAAGCTGAGCATCGTAGTGTTCAATCCAGGTCAACGATGCCCTGGCTTCCTCTAGAGCTTTTTTACCGTAACAGCTCTACGCTCCAGTAGCTTGGCAAACTCTGACTCTATGTCCAGGAACAAATCCCCGTTCACATCTTTGAAACCATCATAACCGCCAAGAAAGCAGTTATTCATAATGGTCTCATTGAATTTCATCGGGTCATCTTTGCTCATTTTCATAGCGGCACCCAAAAGTTTTCGGTCAGGCTTTTTCAGGTAGCAGACTTTTCCATCCACCTCAAATTCAAACACTTCTCCATGCTTGGCTTTAAAGGCCTCAATCTCTTTCTCTGAGAGCTTGCCAATCAATTCTTCAGTTTCCATGTGATCTAATCTTTATAGGTTTAAAAAAACCTCCCCGAAGGGAGGGGTTAATTCATTTTGTTTTCTCCCCTTTCAAAGGGAGATGCCCGTTAGGACAGAGGGGTCTAGACGTTGTAGTCTATGCTGCCAATAACCAGCATCAGGTTAACCTCCATGTTCGGATCGTTCTGGTTCATAGCCTTAGTCAAGTCCATAAACTCGCAATCCCTCAGAATATCAGTGGTAATCGCTCCGCCAGACTTAGGCGCGTAAGCGACAGTAATATCAAACCTCGGCAAGTCATTCAAACTTTTGCCTTCTCCGGCTGCCGCTTGCAATGCCTCAACCTCACTCTGAAGCAAGGTGATTGAACCTGAATAGGTCTTATTACCTTTCGTTCTGGCTACTGGCTTATTGCCCCGGCCATAAATGTTCGTTTTGGTCTGCTCTTCTTTGTATTCAATTCCTCTGATCCCAACTACAGGCCTGCCGAGCATTACGACCTCAATATCTTCCCAAGCGTATTCGTTTCCGTTTACCATGTGTTATGAATTTGCCGGATTTGTAAATCCGAGTTTGACAACAATTACAGAGCTGTAACCTTTCGGCAGAATGTTTACCGTAACCTCTACCTTGTTCGAAGTCAATACATCCTGAAGGGGATCAATGACCACACTAACAGAGCTTATCTCTCCATCAGCGAGCATATTCTGCTCGATTGCTCTTTTAATCAAGGCTTGGTAGCTTTTAATTACACCCGCCTCTAAGCGTCCGGTTGCAGGGTCGAGTTCAACATCATCCTGAAGCTCGTTCACGTAGGTTGTATAAGCCAATGAAATAGCCTTATCAATCACGCGACCTCGGCTGATGGTATTATAGTCATCATCAGCTCCGGTAGCCGTAGGATCGTCCGTAAAGAAATAGCCGTTTCTTCCGAAGTACTTTCTCAAGACTATATAACCCTTGTTATGAATAGCCTCAAGCTGTGCCTCGCTCAGCTCGTCAATGGTTGTTACGCCATCAGAGAGATAGGCACTTACTAAACCAAGGTCACCGTCTTTCACTCTGGCAATCTTGCGCTGAACAGGAATGGCTGCCAATCTGCCCAGGGCAAGACCAACGCAAGCCTCCAAGCTGCCTTCGCCTTTTCCGGCTAAGAGAACAGCAACACGGTTGTCATCTCTTTCGGTAAGGTCTGCCAGATCAGCAATCACGCCTTGATAATCCCTGCCTCCAATTACTACCCTCAATGGTTTGTAGGCCGCAGCGTAAGCTTCAGCAAGCTCCTGCGCTTTGTCAATGGAAGTAATTACATCAGGGTCAATCCCATCAGCGTAAACAGGAGCATAAGCCCCATCAGCTTTTCGGGTTATTCCCAAAATTCTGATTCGTCCCTGAGCAGCGTCTAACAAGACGGTTGCATTGGCATTGTTCACGTCCAGAATGCTCGCCATCAGTGTAGCTTCAGATTGAATTAGAATCCACAACTCAGCACCTTCTCCGGCCTGAGAATAGAAGTCTACTATCTGAGCATACATTTCAGGGTTAACAGCATCACTGAAACCAAGAGCCTCAGCGTCCTTCACCCCAAAAATTTGCTTTGGTTCGTTAATAGCGATTTTATCCACTATTGCGACACCCGTGCAAACCAGTCCGGCAACTGAATCCTCAGTGCCTTCGGTTTGGCCTAATTGTCCGTTCTGGACTTGAATTTCTACTTTCGGAAATGCCATTTTACTTTCGTTTTCCCTCCCCTTTAGGGTTGGGGTTCTTTTCTTTACCATTGGCCAGCTCCATATTTCAGGAGCTGGCTCTTTCTTCTATTTATTAGCCCGAAGGCTTTCGTTAGGTATCTATCCATCCCCATACTAAGGGGAGCCCGCCTGTCCGGCAGGCAAGGTACCGAAGGCGGAGGGGGTCTATTCTCCTGACTCCTGAGCCTTCAAATACTCTTCTACCTTTGCAAGCAGAGTATCCTCTTTAGCATTTTTGGTAAACTTCACCTCACGCTGTTTGAGCCACTCCTGAATTTGAGGAATAGTCCAACCCTGCTTAGTTGGATTACCTTCAGGCAATTCAATAGGGTCTTCATTGTTTTGACTTCCAGCTTCCGACTCCTGTCTTCCGTCTCTTTTAATCGTAATCACCTTACAATCAATAGCCTTAGCATGGCTGTTGGCCTGGCTCTTATTCTTCTCTGTGAAGAACTGGCCGTCCTGAGTAGCGAGGAAAGTATCTTCCTCCGGGTAGGCCTTAAAATATGCCGCAGACATCTCAGTTAGCTCGGCTTGGGTTTTCAGTTTTTTTGACATGATTCTATCGTTATCGTTTTAAGTCTTTCTGTTTGCTACCTAGTGAGCTCCCAAAAAAGAAGTTGATCACCGCCATAGCTCCGGCAAATAGATAGATGTCGCTAAACATCTCTACAAGCCTTTTATTCTCATCAGGTATCTCGACCCAAAAGAGCAGCACTCCAAACAGGGTCGCGGCTACTACAATGAAGGAGCTGAGGTAGTACAAATACCGCTTACTGAACAAGTCTTCCTGATCAAGAGCAGCTATCTGCATGGCTCTGGCGTTTTGTCTATCCGCCAACTCCATTTCAATCAATCTCAAGGCCTCTTCTTTCTCCTCAGGAGATAATGAATCGTCCTTCGAAATCAGATCGCTAAGCTTTTGAAGGCCTTTCGAACCTGTTATATCTCCAGCAGCTTCGAGGAGTTTGCCTCCGACATTTCCAAGGCCTTGCAGGAATTTTGCAATCCCTTTCTTTTCTTTTTGTTCTTTATCCATCACTAAGCAGCTTGTTCAAATGGTACATAAACCGTTCTCATACCAACCCGCTTAGCCCTCAATACTTGCTTCCGATTTCTGCCGTCAGGCCTTGCGCTAACATGTACCCAGGCGGGTTGATTATTATCACCGAATTCCCAGATCAACTGATCAAACTCAAGGTTTCTCAGTATGAAAAAGAAAATGTCTTTATTGGTCTTACCATTGCTCTGATACACATCGGCATCAATGTCAATGGCCAACCCCTCGCAATGCTGGCTCGATTTGCTTCCGCCAATCGCCATATTTAAAAGCCTGCACCGAAAGAAGGAGCTCACGAAAAGGATTCCGCCTACAAAGAGCCTCACCTTATCGAAAATATTTTCCCCAATGAATCGCATGTTTTTTAGCTGCTCTTCATTTGGAGTATTATCTATACCTAAGCGTTCAGCCTGCTGGCTTTTTACCGCCTCCTTATAGGTTACATACCGACTAATCTTTACCATCTGACTTCCTCTTCTTTGTAGTTATTCGCTTCACCAAATAGCCGCCAATTGCTCCTGCAATTCCACAGATAAAAGCTGTAAATACAGCGACTACGAATTCAGCTTGCGGCTGCGATATACTGATCACCGTCAGTCCTCCACCTGTACCAAACAGGCCACCTGTTATCTCCTCGATGTGTTTTTGAAATGTGTTCATGTTAGAAAAATCAGGGTTTGGCATTGCCGCCCCCCGATTTTGATCACAGTTTATCCTCGGTTTTTGTCTTATTCAAAGTTGGAAACAAGAGCTCCCGTTCCTTGCTCATGCTTAAGCATTGCCTTAGCGTAAGCGGTCAATCTGAACTCCTCTTTTGGAGGGTTAGAGCGAGTGTTTTGGCTCATTGGGTCTAGGTGAGCCATCACCATTCCCATAGCCTTGCACACATACTCTTCTTGCCAGAACAGAGAGGCAATCTGATCCCCGGCAACTACAGCAGCTCCACGAGCTTTTTTGACCCCAGCATTAGAGTAATACAGTTGGTGATTTCCCCACCAGAAATTGAAGTTGTACAGGTTCATGATTTCACCTGTCTTTCTGTCGTGGTATAAGTCTCTGAATTCTTGATTGTCCTTAGTCTTCAAAAGAAGGTCAGTCAGGTGAACTCTTGAAAGTCTGATGTTCCAGCCTTCCTCTTCAACATTGAGAGCGCGCAACGCATCCTGATAGTTTATAATATCCTCGATGGTCAATCTTCTACGGCCACCAACTAGCTCACCAGTAGTTCTCAAAACAGGGAGTTTTGCATCAGTATCATCAGCCGGAGCCAAAGAGTGAATGATCAAATCTCTGTAGAGTCTTCTCAACACTCGCGTATGCTGAACCCTGATCTCATTTCTCTTGTCATACACTGATGCTCTAATTGCATCTTTCGTCACCTTTGTAGGCTTGGTAGATAATGAATCCCATCCGATAATAGCTTTGTCAGAGTCCAGCTCATTCACATCATTATCATCGTAATCAGCCCCCGGATTAATATCTCCGGTCACGGTTTCTTTAATCAGCAATAACCTCAGGCCTTCCTCGGTAATTGCCTCTTCCGGAGCATCTGGAATCGCCTGAAGGAAATCATCCTTATCATCCTTAAGCTCTCTTAAAATCTGCGGTGCGAGCCTGTCGTTCAAATACTCGCCATTAACAAAAGTTGCCATTTATTGCTTTTTAAATTTTTCGTCAAAAACCTTTTTGAAAGCCGCTGGGTCTTTATCCTCAAGCTCTGCACGCTCCTTTGGAGACATATCGTCCCAAGCCTTATCCTTTGGCTCTCCTGATCTGCTCTTTTTCAGCTCAGCTAAAAGTTTGCTCAACTCTCCACCTTTAGGAGCTTCCTTTTTTTCCTCCTTAGATGGAGTCACCATATCAATCCACTCAATTGCGGCCTCCGGGTCTTTTTCGATCTTAGCCTTTATATCGGCCTCGTTCGTGTCATTCACCATACCCTTAGACTTTGCAAGAGCCATTGCGGCATTTACAAGAGTCGTTTTAATTTTAGCGGCAGGGTCGTCTTTTCCGCCTTCACCGCCATCGCCTTGCGAGGCAGCTTCAAGTTGTTCGATCTTCGCCTCGATGTCCTCCATTGAAGAATCCTCAGGCAAACCAACTTTCTTCGCTAGTTCAGCTTGTGTCATTTGATTTTGATTTTCGTCTCGATTGAGCTGTTCGTCATAGAAGGCAGCAATCTTTCCAAAGTCCATTGAAGATTTAGGAGCCTCAACATTGCTTGAGGTTACCTCATCTAATAGGCCGTACTGCTTTGCCTTGGTAGCATTGAACCAAGTATCTTCATCCGGCTTCATCCAGTTGTCAAGAATCCATTGTTTGTCCTTGCCGCAAGCATCTGCATACAACTCAGCCATATCCTCCTTAATAGTATCGAGTAGGTCAGCATCTTGTCGAAGCGTTTTGGAGTTTCCACTACTCCACGTGCTCGGCTCATGAATCATGATTCTGGCAAACTTGTGAGCAGTTCGTTTGTCTGCCCCTTGAAGAATAGCACTACCCATTGAAGCGGCCACACCGCTCACGTGGATGTGAATAAAAAGACCACTATTTTTTAAGACATCACGGATAGCGATTCCTTCATAAACAGAGCCTCCATAGCAATGCATTGGGCAGTAAACAGACTTGTAACCATCAGACTTAATTTGAGCGAGCTTTCTCTTTACCTCCTTAGCACTCAGATCACTCCACTCGCTTACACTTCCGAACATTGTTAATTCAGCTTGCTCGGCAGATTTAGCGGTAATACTTAAAAAGGGTTGGCGCATACTCTGGCTCTTTGTCTTCATTAAAGTGACCCAAACTTGAACCCTTTTTAAGTGGTCAAAAACAGCTTGTTGATAATTGATGCGGCTTTTTGCATCAATTACTCCACAGTCAGCATCAATGATCAACCAAGCCCAAAAACAGCCTTTTTAAGCCCTCACTTTAGCAGCACAAACTTTGATTTATGGAGCTGCACGAACAAGCATTTAAAGCCTACTGCGAAGGGCTTACTCAAAAACAAATAGCAACCATAGTCGGCAGAACTGAACAAACTATTTCCGCCTGGGCAAAAAAATACGATTGGGAGAACAAAAGAGACAGGCAGCTAATAAGTCAGGAAAATGCCGAGGAAGGAATCTGGAAACTAATCAACCACAATGTTGCTATTCACTTAAGAATTGCAGCCCTTAAGATCAAAGAGCTAGACAACAATCAAAACCCAACGGTTGAAGATTTGAAGAAAGCCCTTACTGATAACGGTGATGTTGATGCTCTCAAAAAACTTCATGCTTCTATAAAAGGCAAACAACACGCTTGGGGAGACTACATCAATTTCAGTAAGGAATTGCTTGAATACATGCAAGAGAACCATTTCGACAAAGCCAAGGAGCTTGCACCCATTCTCGATGAATTCTTGAGCCAAAAAAGAAAGGAATTGTAATGGCTCAAACCAAAGAACAAAAGGAACAGAAAGCTTATCAGGAGTGGCTCGAACTCTGCGAGTACATAGCCAATAATTCTGCGCCTGACTTGAACGAATCCGAATCTGAAAAGAGAAAGCGGATTGAACACCTGCTGAAGCCCGAGAACTTTGTTGAATTCTGTAATTACTATTTCGGTCATTATATACAGGCCGATTTTGGCTGGTTCCATCTTGAGGCAGCTCAGGAGTACACAACAAAAGACAATTCATTTACTATAAATGAATGGGCGAGAGAGCATGCCAAGTCAGTTTTCATCAATGTATTTTGTCAACTATGGCTCTACTTCAATAATAAACTTACAGGGTTCATTCTGGCTTCAGAAACAGAAGACAAAGCAAAGGTTCTAATTGGAGACATTGAGGCCGAGCTGCGAACAAACAAAAAACTACTTGCTGATTTTGGAGATCAGCATGTAACCGGAACACATCGAGAAGGCAGATTCACAGCAGGTAAAGGAGTCGGGTTTTGGGCTTTCGGTATTGGTCAAAACCCCGCGGGTGTAAGAAAGGCAGCCAAAAGACCAAACTCAGGGGTTGTAGACGATGCTGATTCAAAAAAGAAGTATGAGAAAAACGAACAGCGTTTACAGGAAGACCTCGACTGGATTCTTGGAGAATTTATGGGCTGTTTGGCTATCAAGGGAAAGCATTTCTCTTTCAATAACAACAGGGTTTGCGACAATGGCTTAACCGCCCACATGGTCGGTGATGTAAAAGAAGGTGACCCAAAAAGAAAAGGAGCAAAACACATCAAGGTTTACGCCACTGAAGACCCGGCAACTCACGAGATGCTATTGATCGAAAACGGAGGTGTACCCGCATGGTCTTATCATACAATAGAGTCTCTTCTTGCAAGGTTTGACGAGGTAGGCTATCGCAATACTATGCGACAGTACTATCACAAGCACATTAGAGAGGGTAAGCGATTCAAAAACGAAAACCTCCCTTGGGTCAATCCATTACCTTGGAATGCTTACGATGCTTTAGTTGGCTACCTCGATCCCGCTTATGGTGATTCTGGTAAAGGCTGTTACCGCGCCTTAGTTTTACTCGGAAAGAAAGGGCTTTATTACGATGTGCTTTGGGCATGGCTCCGCACCACTGGCAATATGGTTGACGCTCAATACAGACTCAATCAAATGGTTCTTGAAAACCTCAAGGAAGCCGCCATAGTCAAAGAAACAAACGGTGCAAGGTTCACAATCTCAAACTTCCAAATGTGGACTGAAGCCGGAACACTTCAAAAGGCTCGCCTCGATGACATCTACAAGTTAGAGGACTTGGTTCGTGGAGTCACTTGGAGGCCTCGATACGACATGGAGCCAAAAGGAGATAAGAAAGGAAGAATTGAAAGCCTCGAACCTCTTTCCGAACATAAGTATTTGCGCTTCAGCTCCGAATTCAGAAAGTCTGAAGACATGCAAACACTCAGAAATCAATTCATTGATTTTCCCAACGGTTTCATAGATGGTCCTGATGCAGTTGTAGGAGCCAAAGAGAAGGCCGATAAAATCACAAGACGTTCCGCAACCGGGTCAAGAACCGGAAGCTTTGCCAAAAACTCAGACCGATCATTACTATGAAAGAGATCAATTTCACCATTAAGGAAAAAGAGGGTGTCATGCCTTACACAATCAGTTACATAAGCCGTGCCGGTATGCCAAGAACCCGAAGCTTCGGAACACTCGATGAGGCAGTTCATAACCAAGGCAAACTCAAAAGTATGGGCATAAGCTCATGCCTTCAAATCAATTTTTCACATGTAATCCTAAACCCATGAAAACAAGAATCAACCTACTATTTGCTGCTTCAATAATCATGTTCATTCTCGCCAGATACTTACATGATCCTGCATTATCCTTTGTCTCATCAGTATTATGCGCGTACGCATTCGGAATTGACAAAGGCTTAAACTCTCAGAAAAAAAAAGATGAGAGCACTGATCACTGATAACCATTAACCGAACAGCCATGCCATTCATAACTCAAGACGATTATTATCACAAAATCAAAGAGCGTCATCTACTTCAAATCATTGAGGAAGAACCCGACATCCTAACAGATGCTGAGGCTACTGCAATGGCGGTTATTGAAAACAAGCTCTTTCAGCGATACGATATGGATGAAGTTTTCGCTCAGGTCGATGATGCTCGGAGTCGGGTAGTTTTGCGCTGGCTCATCTGCCTTGTGCTTTACTATATATATGAAAGAATTGATGACGACCTAGTCCCGGAACGCATTGTTAAAAACTATGACGACTGCATGAATGAAATTGATGCAGTAAGCTCAGGAGATAAACCTATTAAGCTTCCACTTTTAGAGGTTGATGCAGACGGTGACGGAGTACCAGATACCATCGCTCGCACCCGTGTAGGCAGCGAAACACCCCGCGACCTAAGCTTAAACTACTAACCTAGACCGTAAACCCGTTCGAAACCCGTTTAAAATCGCTCACATGAATCGAATACAAAAAATAGCTATCCAATTACTCCCCAAAAAGATAAGGGCGCAAATCGCCTTAAATCAAGTCAGCGCACCAAGCAAAAGCATCACAGATCGCAAGCGAGTAAGCCATCAGCTTGAGAAAAACTACAAGTTCAGGTTTGAGGTCGGTCTCGATGCTCTCAGAATGGCTGAGGACTATGCCCGTGATCCTGAGTTTCCAAGTCGCACCCATCTGCTCTATATCTATGAGAGAATAATGAACGATTGTCACCTTTGGAGCCAAGCAGAGAACATGGATGATAAAGTAACCGGGTCACCTTATGCGATAGTCAACGAGAACGATGAAATCGAAAAAGACCTTACAGACCTATTTGAGCGAAATTGGTTCGAGGATTATATGCGCCTTTTCTTGAGCGAAGAGCTTTGGGGAACAACTCTTATTGAGTTTCAGGAATTCGTAAAGGCTGTAAATAAACTAGTGGATTGGGAAGTCGGATCCGTTGATGTTTTTCCTCGTGAATACGTAGTACCGGAAAGAGGCTGGATTGTTTTGAACCCTACCGGATGGATCAAAGGCATTCCATACAGAGAAGAGCCTTGGAATCATTTCATTATTGAAGTAGGCAAACCAAATAACCTGGGCAAACTCTTCAAAGCAGCCACCGAGGTAATTATTAAGAACTTTAGCAGAACAGACTGGAGCCAGCACTCAGAACGCTACGGAAAACCAATCCTGAAAATCGGCACTGAAACAACAAACAAAGAAGAGCTGAATATAATTGAAAACAACGCAAAGAACCTCGGAGCGAATGGCTATTGGATAGGCGACAAAGGAGACGAAGCCAGCTTACTAACAGACTCAGGAAGGGGCGAGCCTCATAAAATTTACCTAGAGAACATTCTTTACTCAGACACTTCAAACTCAAAGCTTTTAACAGGCCAGAAAGGTATAAGTGACGAACAAGCATGGGTTGGATCTGCTGAAGCAGGAGAGAGAATGCTCAATGAACGGGTTGAAGCAAGAATGAGAAGATTACAACGCCACATCAACATGATCCTCATTCCTAAGCTCATAGAATTTGGCTATCCGGCAGAACTGGCAAACCACAAATTTAAATTCTTGGCATTCATTAACGAAAAGAAAGAGGAGAACAAAGGAGATCAAGACCCTAACGATCCAAAACAAAAAGACAAAGAGCCGGGAAAGTAGACCCGGCTCCTTCGGATCATTTCGAGTTTGATCAAGAAAGTTTCGAGGGAGCCGTAATGGCCTTTTATTCGGATTTCTGCGATTCACACGAACACTCCCCCTTGATGAAGGGGGGCGGGGGGATTGTGTCCGCAGAAACCGCAGACCTTTTCCCTTGGGAAAGGTTCATCCGCAGAGCTGCCAAACGAATCTATGACCGTAAGCTCGTAGGCGGCCAGATAGACCTCCCTTTGTTCGAACAGCAAGCACTCGCACTCTGGAAAGGAACTAAAACAGGTTTTGGAGCGGTGGAATATGGCACTCCAAACCACGGCCTTTTGCTTCAATACAAGTACAACGTACACGTGTTTGCAGCTTTCAAAAACCATCACAACACAGAGGCCATTGCAAGTCTATTGTTCGATGATAACGGCCAAATAAAGCCCTTCAGTAAGTTTCAGAAAGAAGCTTTAACCATCAGTAAAGACTATAATAAACGCTGGCTGAACACTGAATACCTTCTTGCTGTTCGCAGAGCTCGCACTGGTAACAACCTGCAAAAGGCATTGGAGAACACTGATCTATATCCGAACTGGGAGTACATCAAATCCAAAGCAGCAGACCCAAGAGAAGATCATAAAAAGTACTACGGTAAAGTATTCTCACTTACCACAACCGAGGGAAGATCTATTTTACCGCCTAACGGCTATTTGTGCCAGTGCAGCTGGAGGGTTACCGACAAAGAGCTAACAGACGCGACACCCGACACCTCAGACATTAAGGACGAATTCCTTGAAGACCCTACGAATGGGCGTGTGTTTAGTGAGCTTCACCCTTACTTCGAAGTTCAAAAAGAGTTCGAACAGTGGTCTAAACAAAACTGGAACTTAGACCTACCCGCCAACCCGGACAAGATCAAGAACATCTTTAAGGAATGGCAGCGAGTCACCAAGTCAGATAATTATGTAATAGAGCATAAGAACAAAGAAACCGGAGGCTTTGTGGCTAGACATAAAGATCATGGAGATAGCGAGCTGAGCGATAACCTAAAAGCTGCTAAAGCATTGGCTGACAAGAATGCAGATGCTGTAGTACTTCAGCCTATTGTAATAGAGCAAGGTGTTAAAAACCCCGATGCGCTAGTAAGCGGAATAATCGCAGACTTCAAAGCTGTAGAACCCAATAGTAAATTGATTAACACAATCAACAGAAGGGTAGCTAAAGCAAGAGGCCAGGGAGCTGAGTTGGTAGTTATTACACTACCTGAAAAAATAGACTTCGATAACCTATCGAATGGCATTCGAAGAGCCTTTTATAATGATAAAGATGGCAAGATAACCGCCATCACATTCATTTATAAAGAGAAGGTTGTCAGCATAGACCGACAGGCCTATATAGACAACAGCATTGAGCATTGGGTACAAAAAAAGCTCAAGAACTAAGTCCTTGAGCTAGGAGCTCCGAGGGTATTGCTACCCAAGTGGCTCTCAAATATACGAATACTTTTAAATATGGTTTAAATGGCAAAGCGTAAGATTCAACAGTTTGGCGCAGACCTGAGGCAAATTCAGCACGAACTGAAGCAATTCATACAGACCGATCTGCCTCGCATTGTAGGAACGGAAGCCGTAAACCATTTCAAGGAATCATTCGATAACGAAGGATTTACCGATAAAAGAAAAAAGAAATGGAAGCCCAGAGCTTTTGAAACAAAAAAACAAAAGGGCAAGAAGATAATGCATGGCGATGGTGATCTAGAAGACTCTTTAGACTACAGAACCGAACCCGGACGCGTGATAATATTCTCCGACAAGGAGTATGCACAAATACACAATGAAGGCGGCAAAATCCCGGTAACTCCATTGATGAGAAAATTCTTTTGGGCGATGTTCTATGAGACTGGCGAGGAAGTCTATAAAAACATGGCCATGACTAAAAAGAAGGAGATTGAAATTCCTGCCCGAACATTTATGGCCTTCAGCGAGGCACTAAACAGAAAAATTGAAAAGAAGAGCGACAAGCGTATTGATCAAATATTCAAATAGAACCGTCATACTGAACTTGTTTCAGCATCTATTCCCCCTTACTAAATACTCAAACCACTATGACAACAGACCTACTCTACATCATACTTAAAAACCATCTATTAGCCGAAATAGCCGAACTGAAAGAGGTTGCATTCTACCAAAACCAAGACGAAGAGAGCAACAACGGCAAAGGCCGCCCGGTTGTCAATTGCCCGGCTGTGTTGATTGAGTTCCGAGACACAAGAACCAGATCGCTCGGCAGGGGTTGGGAAGAAACAGAGATACAGTTTCAGGCCAGAGTACTAACCTCAAACCTGTATGATGATGACAAGCGGATCACAGAAAGCAGCCAGCTCAATCACTTCGCTATTAGCCGCAAAGTATTCATAGCACTCAAAGGCTTTAGTGCCTGGCTCTCTGATCACCCGGACTTTGCAGCTCTAAAGGACACCGAAGGAGATTATGTGCTATGCAATAGCCTTAGACGAACCAACTACAGAACCGACTCAAGAATACGCAGATTAATGCGAACCATCATGGATTTTTCAGGCTCTGGAAAAGACAAAACAGCCGTAAAAACCCTGCAAACTGCTGAACCTGATTTGGATATAAAGACTTGATCTTACTATTTTTATGGTAAATCACAGTCTTAAGTTTGTCTCTTACTACCACACATAGCAACAAATACGAAAAGCGAAAAGCCAACACAAAGCGCAGAAACGAGATGGTTCGCGAAATGGTGAACGAGCTTCATGAGGAGAAAAGAATTCGCTATGACGATGTATTGGCAAAAGTAGCAGCTCACTTTGGCCTAAGCCCGGAAACTATACACCGTAACATCCTTAAGGCTACTGCATAATGGAAGCCCCTTCATTGCTCGAAGTAATCATTTCTATTCCTCTTCTTTTGCTAGGCTACTGGCTTTATGGAAAGAGGTATCCTAATCGAAGAAACCGCAAATAAAAAGCCCCGGATTTCTCCGAGGCTCACTCTCTAAAAATACACACAATATAATTCCTAGTAACAGTCGATTAAAACATAAAATTATAACCCCACCATTCTGATGGGTTGGATTCTTTCCATTTTTTGCTTTCCTCAATAAGTTCTTTTGCTTTTTCCTCTTCCTGCAATGTGAGGTCTGGGTAATAATCATCCCCAGTATATGTTGGGTAACCCAAAAACTCAAACCAATAACCGTCAACTTTCCTTAACCACATTGTGCTTCTAATAACCTTACTACCTATTGAAGTAGACAAAAAAGCAACACCAACATCGTCTCTCAGCGGCTCAAAGCGATTAATACTTAATGAACTTATTATTTCATCCCTATTCTTGTATAAAAAATATTCTTCCGCTCTCGGATTTGGATACTTATTATTCAACCTATTACCAATAATTGACTTAACTGCCTCCTCTGGAGTTTTGAGGAGTTGTATTTCAACCTGTTTTAATTGTTCACCAGCACAGGCGCAAACTGATACGACTAATACTATCACTAATAACTTTCTCATAATGCGTTTTATTTAATTTCTTAAGCGAAGCCCCCGACACGGGGGCTAAGCCAACCTAGCGACACCTAGGTCTTACAATTTACTGATTTTCAAACACAACCTCAGGAGTAATGTCTGGATGTACCAAACATTTCGTCCTGAGTCTCAAAACATGCTGCATTTCTTCAACCGTTTTAAACTGGGTTTGCCCAAAAACCTGACTGCTAATGCAGCGGCTGGCAAACAGTTCTACATCGTTGTTAAAATACCAACCGCTAAACACCCTCATACAATGCATAAAAGTGTACAAATCCAGCTTCTGAGGAGCATCGGCCACAACAACTCTCTTACTCATAACTACCTCCTTCCAGCAATAACACCTGTCTTTCGCTGCGCAGCTTACGGCTGGCAGAAAGCACCAAATCAACCCCAAGCCTATTGGTAAACCAGCTCGGATAGTTAACTCCGTAAATCCAGATTTTTCGGGCAAGAGGCTTAACAGCATTCAGCTTTTTGGCCGTTTGCTGTGTTTCTGTGGCAGAGCCAACCACATTGATCACATCTTTTAAATGGTAGTAGTCTGTGCCATCAATATCAATAACCCGAACTTCCCGGCCATTGATCTCCGTGGTTTCGTAGGCTTGGCAGCGGGCATCAATCACTTCTTTGGCTACCTGTTTAGGCGTGTAACTGCCATTTCTGCGAATTTGAGGCAAAACCTCACCCGTTACCCATTTACGAAAAGCCTTAGCCTCTGGCTTGTTGCTGCGGAATATCAGGTTGTACAAACCTGATTCGTTCACAATCCAAGTTTGACCTTGACGGGGTAAACTTTCCTTACCCCGTTCGTCATCATCCAGCATTTGAATTGCGACTCTGCTATTAGTATGGCCTAGCACATTGCAAATATCCTTTGCAATAAACCAAGGTTCATTGTCGATCATGAGAGTTCTGATCTCCTGATTCTCTGCGTTGAACCTAAACGCTTTCAATTCCTTTCCTGTTGTCATTATCGAAAAGTTTTAAAAGCAAGGAAAGCCCGCTACTTAGGTGTGACAACACGACTACAAGAGTCGGATTTCCCATTGTTTCCTCCGGGACACCGTATAGGGGCTTCCTATATTGTCAATAAAATGATTCAAGATTACTCTTGCATCGTGTTGTCAAGAGCAAAGTACCATTATATTTTTCAAATTTCAAAACAGGCCTTTTGCCTGCCTCAATGGCATTATCTTCTAAAATACCTTTGAATTTCATTACCAACCCATTCACCCATAGGAACAGGCACACCATTTCCGATAATTCTATATGCTGCTGTGTCGCTGCAATTGAACTCAAATTCATCAGGAACACCTTGCAACCTTGCATACTCCCGGACAGAGTAAGGGCGAACGCCCATTGGAAACCTTTTATCCTTCAAAAGGCGAGTACTTTTATCTCTTGAATAGTGAGCCACGCAAGTAGGAGCTATATCTCCCGCCTTTGGGTCGCTGATTATCGGTAAATCCCTGTAACCTCCCGTCATTCTTGTTCTAATAGACTCAGGCCATGTAATACGAGGATTCTCTTCAACTATATCAGCCAAACGAGTTCTAAGCTTTTGTTCTGGCTGCCGCCAGTTAAAAGGCCTGCGGCTGCCGATAATGATCAACCTGTCTCGCCTTTGAGGTAGCCAATACTCAGCCTTAACAGGACAAAAAACCGCAACGTAATAATCGGGCAGTTTTGTCATGGCCTCCATTACAATCGGAAAGGCTCGCATTCCCGGAACATTCTCAGCAACAAAAATCTCCGGCCTGCCTATGGCCATGTGACGGAAAGCATGTAGAAACAACTCATCGCCCGTTCTAGTACCGTGAATGTCGGCTATTGTAGAGTATTTGGTGCATGGATATGTAAAGGCCATTACATCAGCCCTCTCGTCAGAAAGAACGAGTTTCTTGGTTATATCCTGCTGTATTACCTCATGATCAAAGTTCCGTTTGTACACCTTGCAACAAATCTTATCTATCTCATAAGACTTGTTAATAGTCAGCCCGGAGCGAACCAACCCCAGATCAAAGAGGCCACCACCTACAAAGTATGTGTCAATCTTAATCATGTTACTTCAATTTTGACTGAATACATTATTATTGTTTTCCTAATTCACCAACTAGAAGCCTCCGAAATAACTATCAGCCTTCTTATCTAAGCTCTTTTGAGCGTACAGTTCCTTATTAGCGTCCTTGGCTTTAGGCAATACCTTAAACCATTTCAATAGGTCTAAGTCGCTGGTTTTGCCATCCATTTCAACGCGCTTGAATTGGCTATGCTGCTGGCTGTTCAGCTCTATAGATACCCGCTCCATTTCCTTGCTGAACTTATTCAACCAGCTGAGTAGCACGTTAACATCTAGGCGGTGCATAATCTCTCCATATTCGCCAATCTTGCCCCTATGAAAGCACATGGCCAGCTCCTCAATACTTAGCCCGGCAAACTGCTCTGTTATGATGATGGCCGCTTCTTTGGCCTGTGTTGGCGTGATGTTGTTGGTAATGCTGAGGGAGTCTCTCAGGGCTAAAATCATATCTACAATAAGCAGCTCCAATTCGCCCAGGTCATAACCACTTCGGATCATCTCGCTCATACTCTGGAAGGGCTGCAAACCTTCTATTTCACCCTTCAGCTCTTCACCCTTCTCTCTGATCACTTCCAGAGCATTGTAGATCATTATCGGACTAATCCCTGATTCATGATCAACCGATAACTCCTCCTGTTCCTTCCAGAATTTCCACTGACTCCGAAGGGTGTCCAAATGCTCTTCGAAAGCCCTTCGAAGCATGCGGGTTTCAACCACTTTCTTAGTAGTGGTCTTGCTCACAAACCGGGTAATACTACGCTGATCATTCGCCCTGACGCAGCTTACGATATTGATCCCAGTCTTTATCAGACTTTCTTCGTTTAGCTTCCTTACTTGCATTTCTTAACTGAAATAGTATCTCTTGAATATTCTTCTTAATGTCGCTCAGCTTGGTTTGTCTCTGAACAAACTCACTCAACAGCGACCAATTAGCGAAAATGTATCTCCAACCTTGCAAGGCGAGCGTTTCATCGCCATTCACCTTCTCTTGCTTCATTAGGTAGTCAACCGTCTCTTTTAGAGCCAATCCCTGCCGGGCATCGATAACACCCGGAGCTCCCAATGTCTTTCGGCAGAACTGATCATATTCCCCAACAAACTCCTGATAATATTGAAGAGTAATTTTAGCTTTAGATTTTGTCCTTCTCTTACCAGAAGGGTTTAAGCCAACCAAGCTCTCACGAATAGCCTGCAAAGCCTCCAGCTCCTCCGGGTTTCCGGTATGAGCCAACATTTCGTCAATGAACTCTATTTGATCTTCAATGCTCATTTCTTAGTTTGTTATAAGCATTCAAAAGGCTTTGATATTCGACCGAATCAAGGCCTAATATTTGAACTTCATCCTTCTTCAAATCTTCGAAACTCATGTAGGTAACTGAATATTCTCTCCACCTACTTATATGTCTCTGGTATTCATCAGCAGTCATTTTTCGACTAAAGAATTCTTTTGAAGACAAATACCCTTTGTGCAAAAGACTGCTGTATGGCCATGAACCAAACACCACAGCAATACACCATTTGTTTCTCGCAGTTCCGACTGATCGGTAATAATATGTAATGCTATCACTCACTTTGTCGCTTCGGTCTTCTATCTTCCGACTTCCATCATCTTACGGCTCTCTTTCTTCCACATTTGCCCCACCTGCGTAACCACATCAGGCAGCTCATGCACGTAGAGAAAATTGAGAATTACCCCACGCTTATTCGTTCCCAAACCCTGAACAGACTTGTTTATCCGTTCAAAGTCAGGCTCACCGTTTTCATCCACGTAGCCCATCAGGCAGTAATAGTGAATGATCTTGCCACGCATTTTCTTGCGCTTGGCATTCTCCGGGTCAAAGTTTCTTCTTGATGCGCTCATATTGGCTCCTCTCTTTTTTTAGTTCAGATAGCACACCTTCAAGCCTTTGGCTTTCCTTTCTGGCTATCTTAATTTCATTCGTCTCAATCCTTCCGGTAAAGTGTGTCTTATCAAAATCCTTCAGCTTTTTGTCAAACTGCCGTTTGTTTACGGTTACCATCCTGATCTCATCAGTAAGGTCACTAATCAATCTGTTAACCTCCCTCTTAGTCATTCCTCACAGTCATTGCGAGGAACGAAATCATCCCTCTCGTTTTCGTCATGCTGAACTTGTTTCAGCATCTCAGCCATATAATCGCTCACTTTCTGATCAAGTATCGCCTCATGCTCCTCAACCGATTTCTCCGAGATTTGCGTTGTGAAAATGACTAAATCCATGCCCTCATCAACACGGGTCGAAAGGTATCTTCTGTCTTCCTCCAGTTCGTGTACTTCCATATTTGGGTAATCATTCATGATTTTGGAACTATAAGTTCATACCTGTAAGCCAATTCACGTAGCTTCTCTTTGCCCCACTTGTTGTCTATGCAAAGCTTCCATACATCATATCCTCTTGGCTTTCTCCCTTCCCTTACGATCTTATCTAGCCACTTGGCTTCAATAATGCATTCGTTCCAGAACTCCAATATATCACCCCAGGTCATTCCCATTTCTCGCAGTTCAGTCACGAGATTACAGGCTCTTCGGTATAGTTCTTCATCTCTCATAATTCGTAAATCAAAAATCTGACATCTAACATTCTTGCGATCCGGGCAGGATTCGAACCTGCTTACCGATTAACTGATCACTGTTAACCGATAACTAACCAAGCCGGATCAAGTGGAGCTGCTCTAGGTGCAGCCCCACAACCTAACACCAGCCCGTCTGACTGATCCCTGAAATTTGCGCCACTGCCGGGAGCGACCCGGATCAAGCCTACGCTTGCAGTGACATTCTCCCTTTTCAAAGGGAGTGGCCTTTAGACCGAGGGATTACTTTTCCTCAACTCTATAAGCTCCTTCATCATGCCAACCATTGCCTTATGATATTCAATGTGGCCTTTCAGGTCTTTCTTCCGCTTTGGAGACTTAGCTGTCTTGAGTTGGAATTCAGCCTCATCAAGATTATCCTGATGAAGCTCTTGAATCATTTCAGGGGTATAAACTCTAGCCGACATACTCACCTCCCTCTTTAAGAGCCTTCAATTCCCTAAGCTGCCCAAGGGTAGCTTTAAAGAAAGCCAGCCTGCGCAGGTTTCCTTTCTTAGCAATGGCACTGGCGGAAATAGCACAATCCCTCTCAGTGGCCTGCACAATACTCTCCCAACGCTCAATTAGTTGATCAAGAGCACTACCTTCTGGCTCCATATTTAGAGGGCTATTGCCCGGCTCCTTTTCATCAGAGCCAGACAACTTATTCAGGGCTTCCCTTGCTTCTTTTGGGTCAATCACCTGAACCTCCTTCCTGTTTATCTGAAATATGGAAGTAAGACCTCAAGTCCTTTGCATTGGAAATAATGCCATCAAAAAGCTTGTACATGAGTTCAGGCTCTTGCTTTAAAGGAGTGAAAACAATCACCTCTTTACCTTCGCCTTTCATTACACCCGCCTCAGTATGAGCAGACCTACCGGAAGGTAAAACCAACACACAGGTATCAGCCCAATCCATTGCACACTTATCATTAAAGAAGCCCTTTCTAGCCACAGGATGATCTAAAGCAGCAACATACTCCTCAGTAGACCATTGCTGCCAATTTGGATCAACATCAGACCATGAGAAACCATTATCCTCTTCATTAGGCTTTCTAAAATCATATACCTCATGACCTAAATACCTGAGCAATGAAACCACTTGAGGCTGAAACTCATTTCTCCAAGAGGAAGCGACATAGATTCTTCTCTTTTTCATATCTGTTACCTTAAAACTTCCTCAGCTACGTCAATGAAAACAGAGTCCTCCTGGTCCACCTGAACACCAAGCATCGAAAGCTTAGCCATCAGTTCAGCATCCTCACGAGCCTCAATAATTGCATCCTTGTTCGGCTCCTCTTTGGTTCTCACAAAGTCAGGGAAATGCTCTTTTAGCTTTCCGGTCACAACCGCCCAGGTATCTCTGGTAGTCTTCACCACTTTAGGAGTTCCCAACCTAAAGCCAAAGGTTACAGAGCCTAGTTTCATGCTTCTCACTTTCGAGAATTTGGCTTTCTGATGCTTCAGTGCATAAGCCTCTAATTGCTCAGAGCATTCACTGAATTGATCTTCCCATTTGCAGGCATCTTGTTTAGCCTTCTCTCTGATTGCTGCAATTTTCTCCTCAGCCTCTGATTCAATCTTTTTCAGTTTGGCCTGAGCTTCCGCGCAAAGCTTTGCAATACCTGGTAATTCCGATTCTAAAGGGACTGGCACGACCCTTGTCTTTTTTCTCGCCATTTGTTCAATTGTTTTTGTGTTATAGCGAATGGGCATCATTCGCATTCGCGCCACTGCCGGGAGCGACCCGGATCACGACTGCTCGTGCAGTGGCTACCTTTCCTTTTTTACCTCATCGGTATTATTCCTCCCTTTCACGAGGGGAGCCCGACTGTCCGGCAGGCAGGGTGCCGCAGGCGGAGGGGTCTCTAAAAACAGAGCCATTGCACTGCTAACAGGTCGCTTACCTTTCAGATCAGACCAATGATGCTCAGCATATACCTCAAGAAGATTAATCCCATCATTTTTGAGCTTACCAATCAGCCAAGGCTTGCTATCCATAAACATGATGAACCTGAAATCAGACCCTGCCCAAAGCATTCTAAACCAAGCCCAATACTGCGGAATTGCTTCAAACCGACTGATCTCAGACTCGTTTTCTGCCCCTAAGAATTGAGCGAGAAAGTCCTTGCTCATGTCGAGCATAGTATTAGTCACAGTCTCCTCAGTGCTGCCAATTATTCGCGCCACAATAGAGGTCAGCTCCTGAGCCTTTTTACTATCAATTACCATGATGAACCTCCTCTCTTTTAACTTCCTGATCTGTTACCGAAAGCAAGGCCTCAAAGCTTACATGTGGGTTGAATAGAACCTTTCCGTCTACCTTAAAGCCCTCAAAAACCTCATGCTCAACAGCCGCTTTAAAGGCCGCAAAAGCGGTCTTAATCACTTCATCATCAGTCATAAATTCAGACAGATACCATTTGCGGCCTTTCCAAGTCTCAACCATTCCTGTTTTAGTGCAAGGAGCGTTATAGCAAACCTGAAGGTATGGGCGGCCATTCTCATAGCGTTTATCTTCTCTCAATTCTACCCTCATTGGTATTCCCAAAACCGACATTCGAACCCTGTTCAAAAGACCTTGAACCGCCATTAAAGATTTAGGCATGAGAACCTCCTTCCTCAATCAGTTCCGCCAGTTCCTCAGATACCTTCAGGTTTCGCAGCCTCTCAAGCTCCGCATGTCTCACAGTAACAGCGTTCACTCTGCCCTTGGTAGGCAGCCATTGTAAACCGTCTTTAGTGAGGTATTCAAGCTCAACCTCCTTGCCGTATAGCTTAACCAAGTCCCTCGGATCAACGAGGCCTTTCTTCACAATCAGGGAGTAGTTAACTGGCTCAAACAGTGTAGACTGTTCGAGCTCCTTTTTATCGAGAAGAATAGAGGTGCAGACACCATCAACTTGCTTCTCTAGCTTTCGGGCAATCTTCAGCTTTTCGTAAGTGTTAGTTTTCAGCTTGACTGCCGAGAAGTAATCATTCTGCGCGTCCCTCATAGATTTCACAAGGTTGCGAAACTCAAACAAGTCAGTCCTTGCATCAGCCATTGGAACCTCCTTTCTCTTCGAATAGCGTTCCTTTCTTCCAATCGGCACTTTTATCCCAAATAATCCATTCCTTGCCGCCTCCATGTCTGGAAGACTGAACAACAGCTTTGAAATTCTCTACTCTGATTTTGATATCAAACAAATGCCGGATTGGCTTGTACTTGGTAAAGTCTGCCTTGTAGGCAATACAGGCAAAGTTTTTTCTCGGAAAATCCTTTATCAAATCTCTTACCTCTCCATAATTCAACTCAAGGAAACTGATAGAATCAAGCAGAATCAGCTTGCCAGAATTTGGCCTTTTGAGTTTATCATACACCTGATCAAGCGTAACTATATCACGAGCATACATCCATTTTCCCGTACTCAAAAGGTCTTCAAATTTGTTACGTTGGGCACTTTTAGTTATTTGATTGTGCTTACCTTGCTCAAAGTTGAAAAGATGCACCTTGCCGAAATACTGAGCCATCATTTTAGACATCTGCATTTCATACTCGGTTTTTCCATGCCCCGCATCTCCATCAATGTAGATATTGAACTGATCCGGCAATTCACCAAAATGAGCAGCCCATTCTGAAGGCATATCCCAATATTTGAACTTCCAGTTCAAAACATCACGAACCCCATTACTCCTCCTAGCCATGATTTACCTCCTTCCCTTCAAGAGCTATAAAACAGGCTTTTACTAATTCAGCCGGAGCAATTTCAACACGTCCCATTTCTACAAAATCAATGATTAAGCCTCCATTCGATATATCTACTGAGTAGGTGAAAGACTGTCTGTTAATCTCACCTTTTGCATACTCATGTCTTAATGAAAGAACCTTGTAGCTGTGATCAATAATACTAGCAGGTATTAATATTTTAGCCACATTTACAGCCCCTCTGTCGATTGCGTTAGCCATGATTCGCCTCCTTTCTCACTTTGTTCCAAACCCTGAAATCGAGCCATTGCTTCGCTCTGATCATAAACTTTGAATACACCATTTCAGGAGCTTCATAGTGGCAGGCATAGTTTTCGCCCATTCTCAGGTTTTGATGTTCAATCTGAAGAACAGTCATATCAAGCTCCTTCACCTCAGGATGAATCGGCCAATCGAAACCAAAGCGAATTGCAATGGCAATCATTAGCCTTTCCTCAAGGTTCTTATACTCCGGCAGTAGTTCTTTAACAGGGCTTGAAAGGTCATTCATAAAGGCCTCCGAGGCATCATGAAACAACGCTTGCAAAGCAAATTCAGGGTTTTGAATTGAAACCAAGCCAGCCACATGCAGAGAGTGCTGAGCCACAGAATAGAAGTGCTTTATCTGACCATTCCATCGGCAAGTATGAATCAAACCCTGAACAATATCTTCTAAGAATATTGTCTCCGGGTCAGGGTCTAATATGTTGATCAGGCTCTTATGAAAAGTGCCAACCACTCCGCGCCCCATATCAGTAGACCATTTGTTATCCGACTCCTTTCTTCTTGCTTGATAGGATGTAAATGGCTTATGGTTGAAGGAATTCAACTCCGTAGCTTTTTCCCTAGCCTCATTTTCTGTTAATCCTGACTGAATTATACCATCAAGGTGATCATCAAAATACTTCACTACAATCCAATCAGTTTCTTCCGACTTCTGACTTCTAACTTCTGACTTCTTAACCTTACCCATTATGAACCTCCTTTCTTACCTCTTCAGTCAGTTTCTTCTGATGCTCCACACAAGCCGTTTGTAGGCACTCAGGGTTCTTGCATTTCTCCTCGCATTCCCTTCTAATTCGATCTTTCATCACAATCTCCCAATCCACAAGCCTCTCACCATCATAGGTCTTTTTCACTTCCCAACCATCTCCAAGAGTGGCCGGATCAACGCCTACAATCTGACCCAATACCGCCAGATCATAATTCCTACAATTTTTAGCTATTTGTTCGGTAGGTGTGCAGTCTTCAACCCAAAGCACTGATTTCATTTCTTCCCATATTTCCAGCCTCTTGCTCTTAGCTTCTTTCTCCTGAACTATTAGCGCATTGTAATCAAAAGGATCAGCGAGAAGAGCATCTTGAATCTTTCTTAGCTCCAAGTCAATCTCAATGATTTCTGTTTTACAGACGAAGTAGTATTCGTCCATTTTCTTATCCAGCTCCTCAGTAATCTCAAAGAGAGCATCCCGATTGCTATTATATAGCTCGCCCTGCCAATTGGTAGTATTTTCAATATGTAGGAGGTGAGCGTTTTTGATTGCCTGTTTCTTCTTAAGAATGGCTATCTCCTGGGCTAGTTCAATGCGTCTCATAGCACTTTTTGAGCTAAGTCCAACGAAACAACCTCATCCATCTCCTCACTCATTCGGAAGAGCTTTTTAACATTACCCTCCAATTCTCCAACATTAGAAGAGTGCTGGTAAAGCATGTCTATAATCTCCTTTTGGTAGATTCCAACCGCCATACAGATATCTTCTACCTCAGCTTTCTCCATCGAAGTAAGTTGAACAAATCCACCTTCTCGAATTCTTCTAAGCACTTGAGGAAATGGGGTTTTATTCCTCTTTGCCTTTGTTTCAAGAGTCTTCTCGAAATCGTTGGCACCAATCAAAACCATTCCACAAAATCCCTTTAGAGAGTCCATCATAGCTTTGATCGATCCCCAACTTCTATCTTTAAGGTTCTCAGCTTCATCAATTATGATTAGAGCATTCTGTTCGTGCTGTAGCTTCTTAACAATGGCCAATCGAATGTCCATCGTAGTGCCTTCATCATTTACTCCAACAGCTCTTGCGAGTGCTCGTATAAAGCCTTTCGCGGTCATATCATCCGCACAGGTCACTACATAGGTAAACTCAGGGTTCTCGGTTAAATACCGGGTTACGCTGTGAGACTTACCAAGTCCTGTAGCTCCATCAATAGCGTGAGGCAACTTGGTGTCTCTTGCGTCAATAAAAGCGAATTCGCAAAGCTCCTGATTGTACAGGTTGAAGTGTTTCCAAACTACTTCCTCAATCTCAAAGGCAATAGCAATAGCAAGCTTGTGAAAGTACTGATCCGATATTTCGACCAGTTTACCTCCAGCCTTCATGTTGTTCCAGTTACGGTTAACCATCGCACTCAGGTAAGCAGGATGAATGTCAGCGAGTTTCGCTAGTTTTGCTTGGCTCAACCCCTTAGGGTTGTTTACTGTGGCCTTACTTCTCATGTAAGTCTCAGCAGCTTCAACGATAGCCTCCTTTTGGGCTTCGTCAAGTTTTTGGGTTTCTGTGATCATAAATGTTTGTTTTAATTGTTATTGTGGACTTTATATCCAGGAGCCTATTCAGTGGCCGGGGCGGCATCCCCGGCCATCTTTTAGAGGCAATTTTTTAACCTATCGATCATATCAGCCAACTCGGTAGAAACCTCGTTTAGCTCATCGATAACTTCTTGCATTCTTTCTCCTTTTTCTGACTCCTGAAGTGATTCAGGCATATTGAAAAAGGCCTCTTCTTCATCTACAGCAACTTCCTCAACATGAACTGTAAGGTTCTCCAAGGCTTCAATTGCGTAGTTAATTCGTTGTCTTCGTTCTTTATTCATAGCTGTGATCTATTATCTCAATACTCAGTACTATTTCCTTCCCCGCTTACGCTCTGCTCTCTTAGCCACAAAATCCCGTTTCCTTTGCTCTTCGCTTTTCACCTCGGCCTGTGTCTTTTTGGTCGCTGGCTTCATGCCTCTGGCAGTCACAATTCTATCGGTGTAATAGTTAGCGGCAGATTGTGCCTCAGGTCGCGCCAAAGCCTCAGCATATAGCTCCTCCATTGCAGGAATGAACTCCTCGCTTCTTGTAGCTCTCGCTCCCTCAATTCTTTGCTTGGCGGTCTTTATGTCAAGGCCTCCAATGTCAATCCCATATAGAGAGGCTTCAACTTCCAGCTCCTTACGCTCCAAGTAGTCCGTTTTCTCTTTTCTTCTCATGGTCTGTTTCATGTGAACAGCCATATCTAAGCGGCTTTGGCTTGCCTTATCTTTATAGCCTCTCTTCAAGGCCGGAATAGTATCGAGGTAAACGTCACCCTCAAGAATGTTCGGGTTTTTAGGGTCGGCCATTGCGTACACATCAACCGAACTCATATCGGTTTCATCGTAGTAAAGCCTCACGGTGCGGCTGCGGCCAATCTTGGGCAGGTGCCTCTCATAGCCGTTAAAATCATATTCGTAGGTCTTACGGTTGATCGTAACTTTCAGAACCTCGTTCTGAATTTGCTTCTTAGTCCATCGGTTAAAGAGCATCGGCATGGCGGTCGGGTCAATCACCTTCGCATCCGGGTGAATGTTAGACATCAGTTTGTCCCAACGGCAGCCGCCATCAAGTTTCTTTAGAGCCTTGAAGTTGTAGATGTTCACAAGCTTCACTATCTGATCAACAGCCTCTGCAAAGCTGCCAATTGCCTCACCTCTGTAATCTTGGTTTTGAATCCTGTTCTTATCGCGCTGGCTTCTTATGTTGCTACCTTTCCAACCTTCCACATGTTGAGTCAGGCGGTTAAGCTCCTGAACCAATCGCTCCACAAATCTCGCTTTAGGGTTGGCGGCCTTTCCATTTGGATCATTAGGGGCAGGCATGGTCACGTATTGACAGCAATGCTCAAACACTCGTTGAGTGTCATCCATCTTGTTTCCACTAAATCGGTCACTCTCAATTTCTATGTAGCTGCGGCCAACAGTGTTCAAGTGGTTTCGGTACATGGTTCTAACCATTTCACCACTCTCCACTATGCCAATATCAAAGCCTGTAATTGCTTCGGAGTAGTAATCCCAAACCGCAACAACATTCAGCATCACCTGTCCGGTCTTTTGCTTGCCTTGCTTGTCAGTAATTACCGTTTCAGTGTAGAAGTCAATACTCAAACCATCATATCCACCTTTCGCCAATGCGGCCAGAGGCTTCAGGCCATGAGTATGAGGTAATATACTCTTGTCAATTTCTGCAAAGCCATGACGCTCCCGGGTTATCACTTCCTCAACCTCAGGCTCGCTCAGAAAGTACTTCACTGCGCTCAGGCTGCAAGGTCTAACTCCGTCCTTTTTGCAGCGAAGAGCGTACATCATGTGAATTACCTCATGATCGAAAATATTCCCCTTGCCGGGGTTCATGGCTATATTGGTTAATATGGCCGCGTGATATTCTTTGATGTCTATTCGTCCACCCTTCAGAATACCTGGGCTATCCGGGTCGGTCACTTTCCCGATCACCCGTCTATTTTGGTTATCGAAGTGAGAAGGAATCAGGCTGGCCAATGCGGCATCATAGGCCAGTTGATCCTGTTTAAATTTTGGTTCGTTCGAATGGGCTTCAATAACCGTTTTAATGGCATTGCTCCAATCCAATTCGCGCTGCTGTAAAGTGGCGTAATTGCTCACTTTAAAGCCGTACCAAAACTTATACTTATGGGTATGGGGGTTGTGGACTTTATCGAGGTAGTACTTCAGCACTGCCTCGCGTAAATCTTTCTTAGTCTCAAAACCAATCTCGCGGGTTGCAGTCTTGGTTTTGTATTCGTTCAAGAATCTTAGACAGGCAGCCGCCCGGCTAAGGTCAAAAGCTTTATTCTTGCTTAAACCCTGCTTTTGAAATACAAACAGATCAGCAGGAGAGTAATATTTTTGTTCAATGAAATACTGAATATTGGCAACAACTTCCTCTCTGTCATAAGCGGCACGCTGCACACTGTTCACCTGGGCCTCTTGCAATAGCTCCTCTTTAGGTGGAAGTTTCTGTTTGGCCGAATCAGGAAGACTGTTGTAACTGATCAACCTCTCCCTTGCATCGTGTTCAGCTATGCGGTGAACCCAACTCTTAGAGCCTTGACGGTTTCTCTTCATCCCTGTTTTGACCGTGTTTGAATCAAATCCAAACGAGCCTATCAGGTCTTGAGAGAACAGCCATATATCGTTACCTTCAATTATCAAGCTTACTGCATTTAGTGTTTTAAATAGCGGGGGGTCTGTACACGACACGGCACTTCGCCCCCGCTTAGATAGAGAGAGTCTTTAGGCCTCTTCATTTATGGCCTCTAATTCTTCCTTAAGTTTTTTGGCTTTTTCCAAGGCTATTTCCTCTAGGTCTTCCTTGTGTTTAAAGTGTATGTTGAAGGCCAGTTGAACATTGCAGGTATCTGTTCTCTTCTCTGCCACTATCTTCTTGATAAGCTCCACGCTCTTTCCCACTGCGTTGGCTATTGTTCTATAGTCCTCGCCAGTGGCCTGATTTTTTATTTCAGCTAAAGTCTTCATATTTGTACTCGTCTCTAAGTACAATTGTAATGATAATTCTCCAAACAGAAAAAAATAATTTGGATAATTCTCATCATATAGTTTAAAATGTCGCAAATAGTAAGCCGTTTAAGGGATTATGTGGTATCGAAAGATATCAGCATTCGCCAATTTGAATTAAGTATTGGTGTCTCTAGCGGTGCTATTAGCCGTGCTTTTAAGAATGATACTGATATTCAGAGTAAGTGGATATCGAAAATTATCCATGAATACCCTGATATCAATATAGAGTGGTTAATCACCGGAAAAGGTGATATGATTAAGCCTGAAAAAGATGTACACCTATCTAACCCTCATGATGTACACCTATTATCTGAAAAACAATTCAATTCCACTACAAAAAAGGTGTACACAGAAGAGGGTAAGGTTACGGGTAAGGTCAGGGGTAAGGTAGAGCCTAATATCAATTCAAATCCACAACATTCTACCTTACCCCTTGTCAGAGAGCCACAAGAGGCATATACTAAGGTCATCAGCAAACCCGTGCTCGTTACAGTAGATAATTCTGGAGCTGAGAACATCATTTTTGTACCAGTAAAGGCAGCCGCAGGCTATTTAGTAGGTCTTCACGATCCTGAGTACATTGAAAGTCTTCCGGCTTTTGGCGTCCCAACGCTTCAAAACGGGGTTTTTAGGGCTTTTGAGGTGCAAGGTTACTCTATGCTCGCAGAAGAGGGGCGAGGTCTATACCCGTCCGACATTGTAATAGCCCAATATGTTGAAAGCCCCTTAGAGGTAATAGATTGGCGGGTTTACGTTGTTATCAGCCGGGATGAGGGAATAATAGTGAAGCGTTGCCTCAACCGGATCAGAGAGAATAATAAGCTGATTTGTAACTCCGACAATAAAAACGGAGAATATCCGCCAATCATTCTCGAAAGTGAGCAGATTCTGGAGACATGGGAATTTAAAGCAGTGATAAGCCGCCAGATTCCGCGCCCAGGCGATTTATTCAGCCGTTTGAACAACTTGGAGGCAAGAATGGCATTATTAGAGCAGCAAAAATTAAATCCATCTTAAAGTTTGAAGGGTTTTCGATAGCTGTTCGAAGCCAAAAATTAAAAGCAAATTCAAAAGAATTAAGGAATTGAACTGACAGAAATATACAACTATACACCGCAAATCTGCGAATGCGTTAAAATTTCGCCCTTTTGACTCAAAAATCAGTGTTTAAAAAAATCCGCCCCCCGTATTGGCGTTCTCATTTTGTGGAGCGATTATAATTTTTTAAAATATTTTTGCCGACCCATTTGCATTATTAAAAACCGGTGCTACCTTTGCACTCCCATTTGATCACAAGCACAACAAAAACAGGGTAAAACCTGGTGTAAGTGAGAAATAAGGGCTCTTAGCTCAGTTGGTTCAGAGCACCTGCCTTACAAGCAGGGGGTC